>NZ_ASZT02000025.1:0-52464 GCF_001006065.1 Sphingobacterium sp. IITKGP-BTPF85 | reverse complement strand
TTTGGAAGCAGGAATAAGGCTGTCTAATTGTGCGGAGGCTAAGACGGGCCACACCTGCGTTATTTACCATGACATCCAGCTTGCCGTATTGTGTTAAAGCTCCTTGAGAAAAGTAGCCGAATTAGTATTTATTGTAGTCAAAAATGCTTTTTCCACAAATCGAAAAAGGACTTTTGTTTTAATAATGCGGAAAAATCAATCAATGCTTTTTTTATCCCTTCTGTAAGGGGTGCGGTAGCAAGTCCTATGCCGGTGCTTCCACCTGTAATTATTACGTTTTTATTTGTAAAACTCATTTTGTAAAACTCATTTTTTTATATGAGGGCACAAGAGTAAAAAGAGGAAATTCTTTTTCGGTTATTATAGCAATAAAATTATTTCCTTCAGGCAATTTTTAATTAGAAGAAACCTTGTCTATATGTGCAACCAGATCGAGAATTTTATTGGAAAAGCCATATTCATTATCATACCAACTAACTAATTTTACAAATGTCGGAGATAATGAAATACCTGCCTTTATATCTAATACAGACGTTCTTGTTTCCCCAATCATATCCGTAGAAACTACATCTTCGTTTGTATATCCGACAATTCCCTTCATGCCATTTTCTGCAGCATAAATTACGGCATTGCATATTTCTTCGTAAGAAGCCGGGGTTTTAAGTCGGAAAGTAATATCTGCTACCGATACATCTAGTACAGGAACCCTAAACGATAATCCGGTAATTTTACCAGCAAGTTCGGGAATGACCTTCCCGACAGCTTTAGCCGCTCCTGTCGCCGATGGAATGATATTGTTTGAAGCGGCTCTACCTCCTCGCCAGTCTTTTGAGGATGGGCCATCTACCGTTTTCTGTGATGAAGTTATTGCGTGAACTGCCGTCATCAAGGCTTCTTCTACACCAAAATTATCGTTCAATACTTTAACTATCGGTGCTACGCAGTTTGTAGTGCAGGATGCGTTAGATACAAAAATTTCTCCATTGTAGTTTTTTTCATTTACCCCCATAACTGGAGGTTTCGCTTATATTGACCACCTGATTTCGGAATAAAGTGACCACCTGTTCCGGCGGAAAATGACCATGGTATTTCGGACGAAACTGACCAGTTGTCACCGTTAGTTTTAGAGCTGTAGCTGTAACCATATTTTTGGGGAAGAATAACCCTAAGATTATGGCCAACACGACGATCAGCATGAACAAAATAAGACAGATACTGAGACTTCACGATCATGGGCGTAGCAAACAGGCGATTGCCATTCAGGCAGGCGTGTCGCGCAACACGGTAAAGAAGTACATTAAGTTCTTTCAGCAGAGCGGATTCACCTTTGAAGAAGTAAATTCGCTGGGTGACAAAGAGCTGGAAGACCTGTTCGGTAAGAGCAACGAGCGAAAACCCGACAGTCGCCTTCAAGCTCTCCAACGCTGCCTTCCCCATATTGACAAGGAGCTCAAACGTCCCGGAGTTACCCGAAAACTTCTGTGGGAAGCCTACATGAAAGAATTTCCCGAAGGGCTGCAGTATACCCAATTCTGCTTTTATTACAACCAATGGAAAGCTATTGTAAACCCCGTGATGCACCTTGACCACAAAGCCGGGGACAAGGTTTACATTGACTTTGCAGGAAAAAAGTTACAGATAATTGACCCTTCCAGTGGAGAGATCCAGGACGTAGAAGTATTCGTTGCCATTCTTGGCGCAAGTCAGCTTACCTATGTCGAAGCAGTCTTGGATTAGAGCAAAGAAAGCCTGATCTACGCCTGTGAAAACGCCCTTCATTACTTTGGAGGAGTGCCCTCGGCTATCGTACCGGATAACCTGAAAGCGGCAGTTACCCGTAGCAACCGGTATGAACCCACATTGAACGAGACTTTTCCGACTTTGCGGACCACTATCAGACCAGCGTGCTACCGGCCAGGGCAAACCGCCCACGGGATTATGTATGTATTTTTGATATGTAAACTATCCAAAGTAACCTTTTCATTTTGAGCGGTATACTATTTGGATAGTTTACATAATTTACGATTACCTTCCGAGACTTTCCAACCAATCAAGCAATCCGTGGTTGGTTTGCCATTCCGGTAGTTCTGTTGATACCGGCAACAAACTGGTTTTTTCGAGCGCGTCCCATTTTTGCCTATTGTCTATCCGGGCATATATTTCAGTAGTCGTTACCGATGCGTGGCCAAGGAAGTCTCTTATGGCAACAATGTTCACTTCACTTTTTTGAAGGAGCATTGCTTTGGAATGACGCAGGGAGTGCGGACTTATTCCTGTCGGAATAAGCGATGCATCCACTGTCCTTGCCTTAATAGAGTACTTGCGCATAATTGCCGTTATGCCCATCCGTGACAATTTATCTCCCCGTCCATTTGCGAACAATGGATAGTCTGTAGCTTGATCCCGTAACAGTCCGTATTCCTGCATATACTTTTTTAACATGATAGATAATTTCTCGGTTAGGGGTACTATACGTGTTTTGTTGCCCTTTCCTTTAAGCGTAAGTAGCGTGGGCTTACCGAAGTTGAACCTGGCTGGCACCAGATCTATAATTTCCTGTACTCTTCCCGCACATTCGAACATCAGGGATAAAAGCATCTGATCACGCCTTCCTTTCTTTTTTGTTGTGTCGGGCTGGGCAAGCAAGAGCTTCATCCCCTCTGCGGTCAGATAAACCACCTCTGCAGCAGCACATTTTTTATTCTCAGAGAGAGTATTGATTGCCAATGCTCCATGTGATCGGGATATCTGTAAGTAAGGAACCGGAAGAAGGAATGGAGTGCTGCCAGTCTGGCATTGCGTGTGGAGACACTACAATGTCTTTCTTTTTCCAGCCAATCAGACCCAAAGAATATCAACGCTTTACTTGACAGGGCTGTCGACAAATCCTATACAAATAAGTACAAGGGTGCTATTGACGATTATTCAAAAGTTATCGAGCTGGACCCTGACAATAGTCTAGCCTTTTTGAACCGAGGAAAAAACAAAGAAAGGCTTGAAGATCACAAGGGAGCGATAGCCGATTTCGATAAGGCAATTAACACTAAGGGGAACGAATTAATTTATGTTGACAAAGTTGAAGACCCCTACGTTGAAACAGGGTTTGAATATGATGTTAAGATAGAGGAGATCAGGTTCGAACGCGGAATAGCCTACTATAAGATAGGCAATCTAAAAAAGGCATTCGATGATTTTAGTTTTGTAATCCGCAAGGATTACAATTTATCAGATTGCTATTATTGGAGAGGCCTGATTTATCTAAGCTACAAGATGAAAGATGAGGGGTGTAAAGATTTAAGCAAGGCTATGGAACTAGGAGACCCAGATGCAAAAGACCTTCTGGACAAGTATTGTAAATAAAAACAGTGAGGCCAGATTTTCGTTTGTTTAGCGGATAGCGCTAAAATTAAACTCAAAATCAAGTTACGTATTTTCCACCGCTCCTTAGTGGCTTGCGAAACCCCTCAGGTCTTTCCCTGCGCCGTTCTCGCCTTTGGCTGTTTAAGGAATTGATTTGTTGTCCTGATTCTATAAAAATCCGACCGCTAGACCCATATAGCCTATATATTACCAAAAAAATACTATGATCGGCTTGAAGGAAACTAGCTTTTGGTAAGGGCGGATAACATATTTTTTATTTAATCTGGAAGCGATACACGATGTACCGCTTCCTTTTGTTATCAAGCAATATTTCTTCCGTTATGGTCTGTCTTTATAAATGTAAATGCCTGAGGGGTACATAGCTCAGCTATTTTAGCTTGATTTGCAGGCGCCGGTTTATTCTCGATCTTTCTTTCCAGTCTTTCCATATCCACCGCAACTCTATTATCCAATAACTTCGCATAGTGCTGTGTG
Source organism: Sphingobacterium sp. IITKGP-BTPF85 (assembly GCF_001006065.1). Lineage (NCBI taxonomy): Bacteria > Pseudomonadati > Bacteroidota > Sphingobacteriia > Sphingobacteriales > Sphingobacteriaceae > Sphingobacterium > Sphingobacterium sp. IITKGP-BTPF85. Next base: position 48,609 of record NZ_ASZT02000025.1, on the reverse strand, counting down.
GTCTTGATGTCCGTATGCCCGAGCATCTTGGAAACGGTTTCGATCGGAACGCTATTGGCAAGTGTTACAGACGTGGCGAACGTATGGCGTGATTTATGAAATGTGAGTTCTTTTGTTATCTCACACAAATCCGCTATTTCCTTTAGATAACTGTTCATTTTCTGATTGCTGAGAACAGGTAGTACCATATCTTTTGTCATACATGGTGGATAATCATGATACCGTTCAATTATCTCAAGTGCCTTTGGAAGCAGTGGAATATTTGATGAGGTTTCAGTCTTTTCCCTGCTGGTGAAGATCCAGAGTTTTCCATCCACTCCCTCGGCAATATCTGTCCATTTTAGTTTCTTCACATCCGCATAGGAAAGTCCGGTGTAACAACAAAAAACAAAGATGTCGCGGACATGTGCAAGCCTTGGGATCTTGAACAACTTTTCCTCTATCCTTCGAAGTTCCGCATCTGTCAGAAACTCCTTCTCTTTAGCCTTCGCCTTGATCTTGTAGAATGCAAATGGATCATCCATTATCCATCGATGTGCAATACAGATTTTGATGATCTTACGAAGGTGTTTCATGTATTTTGCCGCCGACACGGCTGAACAGCCCATTGTGGCACGCAGAAAGAATTCATATCCCGTAACAAAGGCATGGTCAATCTTTCTTGTGTCAATATCCTGCGACCTGTATTCTTTCTCAAGGTATCCACAAACATGTAATAAGGAGGTCTTATAACCTTTAAGCGTATTGGGCTTGAATCCATTGCCGAGCAATGCTTTCATCTGGATATTGTGTTCCCTAAAAACATCAAGAAATTGCTTTCGCTTGATATCCTTCCCCTGATACCTAAGTTTGATGGATTCCGCGGTAATTTCCTCTGCGGCAGCCGTCATAGCGGTATGGATTGTACTTACTTTGCTGACTAGGGCATCAAGATAGCTATTAAGGGTCTTGATAGCTTCTGTTGTGCCTTTCACACGACTGGCTTTAGAGTTCCATTTCGACGGATCGCATTCCCGTCCTGTGGAGACTTCTTTTGGGATACCATCTACGGTAATCCGCATGTAGATTGGTTTGGGGCCGTTAACATAATTTTTTGGTTTCTTCAAGTAGAAGAGCAAGGAATAATTTGTGCTCATGACAACATCATTTAAGTGAAACAAACCGAGCCGCCTTTGTGGCGAGCTCTGCATCACCACTGAAAAACAGATTTCAGCGATGCAAAATTAGCCTTGCAACGAAAACGGATCAAGATGTTTAAATTATGAACACATTGACAATCAAACTTTTAAATATATTTCAGTGAGTAGTCAACTCCAAGAAAATGACTCACTGAATGACTCACTTTTTTATTGGGAATTATTATAGGTTTTGTAGATACTGAAAAACAAAAAAGCCTGCAAATGTTTAATTTGCAGGCTTTTGTATGTTTTGACTTTTAGATGTGTAGCCCGTAGGGGAATCGAACCCCTGTTTCTAGAATGAAAATCTAACGTCCTAACCCCTAGACGAACGGGCCTTTTTGTGTTTCGGTGTGCAAATATAGAAAGGTTATTGAATATTTCAAAATAAATATGAAAAATTATTTAGTTCTCTAAAAATTGTATCTTTAGATCACACAACAAACTAAACAACTTATAGATTCATGAGCAATCAACCGTATAAAAAGTCCATTTGGCTGTCTACTACAATGGCATTGTTGACAGCAAATCTCTTTGCCCAGTCTCCTGCAAACATTGAAAATAAGATTTCAGTACGCTGGGAAGTTCCGTCAGGAATAAGTTTAAAAAAGAACCCTACGTCTAAATTAATTATCAAAAACACAGACAGTCACCAAATTGCACTTAAAGATTGGTCACTATGGTTTAATTTCATCCGTGGAATAGATGCAAAATCTGTTGATTCCCGTTTTAAGTTGTCACATCGTAATGGAGATTTATTCCAGATCGAATTTGCAAAGAACGATCTAACACTACAGCCCAAAGATACCATTGAAATTAATTTTACAACACTCGGTGGCCTGATAAATTATACAGATGGACCAATCGGGCTTTACGTAAGCTATGATGGTAAAGACACTTATGCGGACATCAAAAACTATGAAGCGCAACGCAATACCTTTACAGCAGAACAGCGTAAAGCCTATTTAGAGCAGAAGTTTGCGAGCAATGAGCTTCTTTCTAAAGGTTCACAGCAGGATATTCTTCCGCTACCGGCGCAAGCAAGCTTTGATAAAACAAAGTCATTTAGATTGACAAATACCGTTTCAATCAATAACGATAATGATTTTAATAATGAAGCGGGTTTATTCATACAGTTTCTAAAAGATCAAACGGGAATACAAGCTCAAAAAAGCACGAGTAAAGACGCTCAAATCAAGATCGTTAAAACTGCAGGCTTTGAAGATGAGGCTTATACATTGAATATTGATAGCAAAGGAATCGAAATTAAAGCAAGTACTGCTACGGGTGCATTCTACGGTTTACAGTCATTAAAATCTTTAATTCCTGCCGCAGCATGGAGCAGGACGAATAAGTCATTGAATTTCCCATATGCTCAGGTAAAAGATCAGCCCCGTTTCCCGTATCGTGGTCTCATGCTAGATGTGGCACGTAATTTCCATAGCAAAGCTGAGGTACTTCGTATTTTGGATGCAATGGCGCAGTACAAACTGAATAAATTTCACTTCCATTTCATCGATGATGAGGGCTGGCGTTTAGAAATTCCAGGACTACCTGAATTGACTGAGGTCGGTAGTGTACGTTCTGCCAACTTTAAAGATGGAAAAGCTATACAACCGGCCTATGGATCTGGAGCGGTAGCAAAAGAAAAACAATATCTAAGCACGCAGGACTATATCGAGATTTTACGTTATGCTGCGGCAAGACATATTGATGTCATTCCAGAAATTGAAACTCCGGGACATGCACGTGCTGCGATAAAATCAATGGAAGCGCGTTACAATAAACTTAAAAAAGCAGGAGACCTTAAAGGTGCGGAAGAATATTTATTACATGATCCAGAAGACCTATCGGTGTACAACTCTGCACAGAACTGGAACGACAACGTTTTAAATCCTGCGTTACCTTCTTCGTACCATTTCTTAAGTAAGGTAATCGATGAGGTAAAAAAAATGCATGAACAAGCCGGCGTACCTTTAAAGATCATCGATCTAGGTGGTGATGAAACGCCTGCTGGCGTCTGGGAAAAATCTCCAAAGATCGAAGCTTTCATGAAAGAAAATAACATCACATCCGTGCATGATGTGTGGCCATATTACATTAACCGTATTAATGAATTATGCCACTCTAAAGGTTTGATCATGTCGGGCTGGGAAGAAATGGGGATGAAAAATTTCGGAAAGGGAATGGATGTAAATCCAGCACTAGCAGACCATAACATCAACTTAAACGTCTGGAATAATCTGATCGGTGGTGGACAGGAAGATTTAGCGTACCGCCTAGCGAATGCAGGTTACAAAGTTGTCTTTACTTCTGCCTATAACAACTATCTGGACATGACCTGGGACCATAACTTTGCTGAGCCGGGACATAGCTGGGTAGGATTGGTTGATATTAACAAAACATACTCATTTGCTCCGGAAAACTATTTTATTAACCTGTTCAAAGACAATTCAGGAAACGAGTTACCGAAAGATTTCGCAAAAAATAAGGTGCATTTAACGGAAAAAGGCAAAGCAAACTTCTTGGGTGTTAAAGCTGGACTTTGGTCTGAAAAAATAAATAACGATACGCGTCTTGAAGAAATGATTTTTCCACGCTTATTAGCAGTTGCCGATCGTGGATGGGCTCCGGAACAAAGCTGGGAAAATGGCGAAAATTTGATCATCAGACTTACCAAAAAGCTATGCTGGATTTATGCAGAAGTTAGGTAATGATGAATTGAAGAAATTAGATATTTTAAATAAAGGGTATCATTATCGTGTACCTGCTGTGGGAGTAAAATTGATCGATGGAAAGTTAACAGCCAACACCGACTACCCAGGTTTTAAAATTTACTACAGTGAAGATAACACGGAACCTACTTTAAAATCAAAAGAATATAAAGGAGCTATTCCGTTTAATAGCAAGTCGACCTACAAGTTTAGAGTAATCACTCCGATCGGAGACTTGGGGATTGTTTCGACATACTAAAATAGAACGTTCACAGAACAAAAGAAGAGGCTTAACGCATGATGTGTTAAGCCTCTTCTCTTGTTACAATAAGTTCAACTGTCTTATTTCTTATCAACAGAATACTTTCCCGGACCGATAAATAATAGACCAATAAAAACACAGCATAATTCAATGGCATGGGAGGCACCTTTAATGCCATCTCCTTTTCCGAAATGAACAAGGGCCGCAACAATCATCGTGAATGCTAAAAAAAGTAAAGTTGGTCTAGTCCAAAGGCCTATCAATAAAAACAAACCTCCTACTCCTTCGGCAACGGCGGCCATAAATCCCCAAAAAACAGGTAAGAAATGAATGCCTAATACTCCCATAGATCCTCCTAGCTTGGTCCATGTCTCTACTCCGCCCATCATTTTCGGGAAGCCATGCACAATCATCATCACGCCTAAACCAATACGCATGATCAATAAACCGAAATCTTTATATTTTCCTAAATTTTGAAATAGTGCCATAATACTTAATCGATATATGTTAATGAAACCTTATTTTTTGTGGTCTTTAATTTCACCTTCTTCCCAAAAATTAATGCATGATTATCATCAATATGACCGGCAGGATAAGCGAATGCTACTGGAAAATCTGCTTCCCTTACTTTTTCCATCACAATTTCAGAGACAGACTGTCCAAATGAAGGATCAGCATCTTTCATTCCGGAAAAACCGCCGACAATCAGGCCTTTCAATTTTTTAAATTTCCCAGCCCGCTTCAATGCCCATAACATCCGGTCGACACTGTAGAAAGTCTCTCCAACATCTTCGATAAACAAGATTTTACCATCGTAATTGACATCTGACTCCGATGCCAGTACGGATAGTAGAATAGCTAAATTTCCTCCAATTAGTATTCCTGTTGCTTCTCCTACTCTATTTGGAAATTCTTTCTGCTCATAGCTGTAATCTACCGACTGCCCGAAAAGAGCGGCCTTCAATGTATCTAAAGAAGCTTTGGTACCTGCTTCAAAAGATTTTGGCATTTGCCCATGTATGGTAGGAATGGCAAATTGCTGTTGAATATGACTATGTAAAACAGTAATATCACTAAACCCAACAAGCCATTTAGGCTGTTTTTGAAAAAGCGAAAAATCAAGTTGATCAATAATCCTCACGCAACCGTATCCACCTCTCGCCGCAAAAACAGCTTTGATAGACTCATCGTCCAAAGCCCATTGCAAATCGGCAGCTCTTTCATGATCATCGCCCGCAAATTGATGGTAAGCGGCTGTGACAGTCTTTCCCAAATGGACCTCCAGGCCCCATGATTCCAAAATTTTAACGGCGGCATCTATATTTCCACGAATAAAACTTGCAGGACAGACAATTGCGACTTTATCGCCTGCTTTAAGAAATTCAGGTATTTTCGTCATAATCTTTATTTTAATACCGCAAATTGAATTATCTTTGTCAAAGAAACAAACATTTATAGTGTTTTTTTATTTCGCTAACTACTAATTTACTGTATAGCATTGAGTAATTTATCCAAAAAACGTTACACCATTACATCTGCATTGCCTTATGCTAATGGTCCTTTGCATATTGGTCACTTGGCCGGCGCATATATTCCTGGCGACATTTTCGTGCGCTATTTACGTCTTAACGATAAAGACGTTGTCTATGTCTGTGGTTCTGATGAACATGGAGCGGCGATTACCATCCGTGCAAAAAAAGAAGGTATCACACCACAGCAAATTATTGATAAGTACAATACACAAATTAAAGAGAGCTTTGAGGAGTTCGGTATTGCATTTGATATCTATCACCGTACTTCCGAGCCTATCCACCATGCGTTGTCTCAAGAATTCTTTACGAATTTATACGATAAAGGTGAATTCGTTGAGAAATTCTCAGAACAATACTATGATGAAGATTTTCATCAATTCTTAGCTGATCGTTATATTGTTGGTACCTGCCCTAACTGTAAGTCGGAAGGTGCGTATGGTGACCAGTGTGAGAAATGTGGTACTTCGTTAAGTCCAACAGACTTAATCAATCCAATATCGACATTGAGCGGAAAAACACCGGTATTAAGAAAAACAAAACACTGGTACTTGCCCCTAGATAAATACCAACCTTGGTTAGAGAAATGGTTGATCGAAGGTAAAAAAGACGTTTTGAAATCAAATGTTTTTGGTCAGTGCCAATCTTGGTTAAAATCGGGTTTACAACCTCGTTCGATGACCCGCGATTTGGACTGGGGAGTTGATGTTCCGCTTCAAGAGGCTGCTGGTAAAAAACTTTATGTTTGGTTAGATGCTCCGATAGGCTACATTTCTGCTACCAAGCAATGGGCTATTGATCATGGTAAAAACTGGGAAGATTATTGGAAAAAACAAGCAAATCCTGAAGATGATTCTTGCTTAATCCATTTTATTGGAAAAGATAATATCGTATTCCACTGTATCATCTTCCCTGCGATCTTACATGCACATGGTGAATATATTTTACCGGATAACGTACCAGCAAATGAATTCTTAAATCTTGAAGGCGACAAATTATCGACCTCTCGTAATCATGCTGTTTGGTTACATGAATATTTAGAAGAGTTTCCGGGTAGACAAGATGAATTACGTTATGTATTGACTTCTATTCTTCCTGAAACATCTGATAGTGAATTTACATGGAAGGATTTCCAAGCTAGAGTTAACAATGAACTGGTTGCTATCTTTGGTAACTTTGTCAACCGTGTCATGGTACTTTCTCACAAATATTTTGATGGCAAAGTAGTTAGTGGTTCTCCGTTAAATGAAGTTGATCAAAATGTTTTTGCTGAATTAGCAAAATTCCCGGATGCGATCACCGGATCTATACAGCAATATCGTTTCCGCGAGGCATTAGCACAGTTTATGAATGTTGCTCGTTTGGGAAATAAGTACTTAGCAGATGAAGAACCTTGGAAAGTGATCAAAACGGATGAGGAACGTGTAAAAACGGTTCTGAATGTGGCCACACAAATAGTCGCAAACTTAGCGGTATTAGCACAGCCTTTCCTTCCGAAAACTGCTACAAAACTTTTCGAAATGCTTGATTTTCCAAGTACGAACTGGGCAAATGCAGGTAAAGCGGATTTAATTGCTGATGGTCACCAATTGAGTGAAGTACAACTATTATTCGAAAAAATCACGGATGAGCAGGTTGAATTTCAATTAAACAAATTGGCGCAGGCAAAAATTGCAAATGCAGCGGCAAATGTAAAAACTGAACCGGCTAAAGCAAATATTGCTTTCGAAGATTTTACGAAACTTGACATTCGTGTGGGTACGATCTTAGAAGCGGAGAAAGTCGCTAAAACAAAGAAATTATTAAAAATCAAAATTGATACTGGTATTGACCAACGTACGGTTGTATCTGGAATTGCAGAATTCTTCTCTCCTGAAGAAATCATCGGTAAGCAGGTATCTATTTTAGTAAATCTGGAGCCTCGCGATATCAAAGGAATCACCTCTCAAGGGATGATCTTAATGGCTGAGGATGCTGATGGCCGTTTGGACTTTGTAAATCCAACCTCGGCAATCAAACCGGTAGTACCATTCGATAAAGAACTATATTTAAATAAGAAAGGGAACTTATCGTTCCCTTTCTTATTTAAAATAATATTGCTTTCAGCTTTTTATTGAATTCCTTTTCGTCCATCCAATCGTAGACAGAAGATTTTAGTTTTGCGACAATCGCAGTCTTGGGCTCCGCTACCACTTTCTTTTTCTTTGTCAGCACATTGGAAACTGGCGTATTGGTTAATTCAACCTTTGTTGCAAAAATATTAATGTTCATGCTCGGAATGGATACACCCAAAATCATCCCCGGTAAACCATGAATAAGTTCTGGACCTGTTGGAATGGGAATCTGCCCTGCAAAAAATGCCACCACATAAATTGAATCCTGAATAATACCATTCGCCCTACGACAATCGTACCCTGCAATATTTCGGTACTCATCCGTATACTTCCACTTCACATTGGGCAATGAATCTTTCATTAATAATTCTTCATCTCCAAAAGGAAGCAGTTTTAAGAAACTATTATCTTTAACATTGATATAGGTCTTGGAATCACTTATAAACGGACTGTACCAGGAGTAATTCCGATAATTCGGCGGGTAATCCTCTTGAATAGTTTCAAAAACCGTTTCATCATCAAAGAATTTCAAACTATGATGCGTGATGATTTCTACTGGCCCGGATTTTATGGCAGCATCTACACTAATTTTATCCCAACCATCCAGATCGGTTTATTCAAGAAATTTCGTTTCAAATAGTTATGTAAATGAAATTTCCGCTCAAAAGTTACGGTACCACTGCTCGGAAAAAAAGCGTACTGGGCAGACGCATGCCTCATAAAGCCCACTAATAAAAACAATACTACAATATATTTTTTCATCTTATTTTCCTCCTTTCATGGTTGTAAAATTATAAATCACCTTCAACATTCCATAGCGGTGTAGTACCTCATTACTCGACTGGATAAAAGATGTTCCATCCTGATAACGGTTAATACCACTGTTCTTATTCAAGATATCGTTAACATAGATCTGTGCCTCTAGCGATTTATCTTTAAAGAATTTCTTAGAAATATATCCATTCATATTGACGATATTAATAGACTGCAAGGTTTGTGTTGAACTCTGATATCTTTGATTAACGTTAAGGCCTATTTTAAAATTTTTTGGTAAATAATAGGTTACGTTACCATACGAATTCATTGTAAAAGTTGTTCTACTCAATTGGGGCTGTAAGGAAGAATTTAGCTTTTCAACTCCAGGATTAATGTCTATGTAAAAATCTAATTTATTAGCCTTATAACGGCTTAATCCAATACTAGGGGCTAAACTCCAAGTTTCATTCTGATTTAACCGAGGTTCCTCTATTCCTAATGATAAGTAACTATATTGACTACTATATTCCACATTAGTTCCTAAATCCAAATTCAGTCCCCATTTTTTCTGCACAACAAATCGGTATCCAGATCGTCCATATATGCGCCAGTTTGTCTTGTCGATATTGACATACTGAATATCTTGGCGGCCTTCCTCATAATACCTCACCCTGCTGGATATATTATTGATTCCCTGTGTTGCACTAACATATGCATAGACACTTTGATCTTTCAACTGTTTATAGGAATTGAAACTTAAACTATAATTATTACTAAAACCAGCTTTTAGATCGAAATTATCGAGATAGTTCACCAGCTGCTGCGAGTTTTGTTTTAAAGGTTCTATTTGCGTCAATGAAGGTTGCAATGTCCTTCCCGAGTACCTGAAATTTATACTTTTACTTTTCGTAATCTGATAATTAGTCGATAAACTTGGGCGAATTGACGTTTGATTACGCTGAAGAACAGTTTCCAAATTATTGTACTCTCGCTTCACATGTTCAAAATCCAGTTGATTACTTAGATTGACCGTCAACTTATTATCCTTATAATTGAGTGAAGTACTCAATCCATTTTTCATACTCGTAAAATCAAAATCATTCAGGATTGCCTGATCTAGTATCGTATATTCTCCTGTAATTGAATCCTTATCAAAAGATTGATTTAATGTTTCCGACTTATTATTTAGGAATGAATATCCCAGAGAAGCGGTCAACCTTTTAGAAATAGGTTCTGTAAAGGTCATCGAGGCCCCTAAATTGGTATTCCTATTCATATTTTTCTTATACTGATCTATAGTATCGGTAAGATTGTTTTTAAAGAAATGGGTACTTGAGAAATAATTTATATTGCCATCATTTTTATCCGAATTCGTATTGACCGCTAAAGTCAACGATCTTCTTACCTTCTTAAAACGACGGGTGAGTAAAACGTCCAGATTGTATTGCTCCTGGTCCGTTTTCGAATTATTTTTTGAATATGTTTCCGTAATTCCCTGCCCCTCCAAAGTCTTTTGATCAGCAAATGTTTCTGAAAAATTATCCCTTTGCGACTTATTGAACCCCATTTTCACAGTCATATCTGTTAATGAATCCAATTTATAATCATACCTTAGGTTTCCTGCGTTTGTCTTAGTCTCGTTGTCCGAACTTGTTACCGAATTATCAATACGCGCTTGTTCGGGAAGGTTATTTTGGGCAGAATTAGTACTTGTGTTGTTTACGTTTAGTTGATTCCTTCTATAACTAGCATTAATCTTGTGTTTATCATTCGCAGATTTATCTGAGTAACTTGCCCCAAAATTCAAAGCTTTAGGCACTCCACCTCCATAAAACCTTCCATCAAAACCTCCATCGGAGCCGTCACCACCAGAAGTGATCATAATACCGCCACCATCCATAACTTCCATGTTCCCCGACCCACCTACACCATATTTCTGCCCATCTTCAAATCCAAGCCCCACCATACCATCATTGGCTGCAATACCATAAACAGCTATTTTCTGGCTCCCTTTAAATTTATTGACCATCACTTTGCCCCCATAGTAGTTATCGGTACCTCCACCAACGGTAGCTTGTCCAAACATTCCTTTCTTACTATCGGCCTTTAACTTGATATCAATAGTCTGTGTGCGTTCGCCGTCATCAACACCTGTACGGTCTGCCAGGTCTGATTTCTTTTCATACACCTGTACCTTACTGACCATATCCGACCGAATATTTTTCGTGATGAGCGTCGGGTCATCACCAAAGAACTCTTCTCCGTCCAATAATACTTTCTTCACTTCTTTTCCATTTGCCGTAATCTTTCCATTTGCATCCATGGTCATACCGGGCAACACTTTTAAAAGATCTTCCACTTTAGCATCTTTTTCGACTTTAAAGCTTCCTGCATCATATTCAATGGTATCCCCTTTCATGACAACAGGGATTCGACCTGTCACTTGTGCCTCTTCTAAAAGCAATGCAGCTTTTGATAGTTTAATAGTTCCAAAAGCAATGGGCTCTTGACCTACAGTAACATCTTTGACAACATCGACATATTGAGGAAAGGAGACAATGAACCGATAAGTTCCTGTATCAATTTTAGGAAAGGAAAAGGATCCATTTTCATTTGTTCTCACGAACTTGACAAGAACGGAATCTTTCGCATTTAATAATACAACAGCCGCTTTACCGAGTTTCCCCCCATCCTTCGAATCTACAATCTCTCCCGATACTTTTGTTTGTGCATGTGTTGCATTGGTCAGCATAAATGAGCATAATAATAATATGCTCCAATAGAATTTGGCCATTAGGTTCGGTTTATAATGATATTAAAAACTAAAGATATAGTTTTAATACGATAAAGTCGTATGCTTTTTGTTAAATTTTCGTTAAAAATAAAAAAGGCCGAATTAATCAAATAATTCGGCCCTTTCAGTAAAAAGTTTAATTTATCTAGCTATCTTCTGTAGTGTCTAGGTTTAATTGTTTTTCCTTATTTATTAGACTCGCAACACTCGTATCGTTTAGTATTTGTAACATTGCATTACGAACCTCAACAAAAGTATCGCGTATACCACAGGCATGCTCTGTGGTACATTCATCACATGAGCGATAGAAATTAAGACTGACACAAGGTAATAAGGCAATAGGTCCGTCGATCAATCGCATCACCTGGGACAAATAAACATCTTCTGGTGCTTTATTTAGACTGTAACCACCTCCTGCACCTTTCTTGCTATACAAAATCCCTGCATTACGCATTTCCAACAATATCTGTTCTAAAAATTTCTTCGGAATGTTTTCTTCCTCTGCAATTTTTACAATCTGCATGGGATCTTTACCGTAGTTCCTACCTAAAACCATTAAGGCTTTAATGGCATATTTTGTCTTTTTAGAAAGCATATTATTTATTCAATTTTATCTACAAACTTAGATAAATTGTTTTATTTACAATCTTATTGCATTGCTTATAAAACAATTTTACCTCCCTCTTCTCTTCAATCAGTAAATTTATATAGCAGAAATCTAACAAATTTTACCTGTAATATAGCATTTAAAAGCGATATTACTGTCCTAACACTTCTACTATAGGAGTACCGATACTGCCATTTGGCTCCATAACATGCAACAACGCGGCTAAAGTTGGAGCAATGTCAGTAACGTTTACAGCTTTATTAGAAACGCCATGTTTGATACCCCATCCCATAAATACTAATGGTATATGCGAGTCAAAGCTTGACCATGTACCGTGCGTTGTACCTGTAGAACGAGGAGATCCCTCATACCATTGTGGTTCAACAACAATCTGAATAACACCACTTCGCTTCATATGATATCCGTTAATTGCTTTTTCGCGGATCGCTAGAGGAGCTTGAAGAACATCACCTTTGGACATATCAAAAACAAATGCAACACCATCCTGTTTTTTCAAATACTTGATGATATCCGTTTTGATGGCTTCTTCATCTAGTTTTAAAGTTTCAATCTTCTCATTGTCTAAATGTACTTGATAGTTCATTAGACTCTTAACCAATTTTTCTTGACCAAACTTAGCTTTCAAATTATCATTCAATGCTGTTAAGATCTGTCTGCCTGGAAAATATCCCCCGTTCCCTTTCATGTCCATGAAATAACGTGAATTATAAGATGCGGCATGATCTGCTGTTAAAAAGAATGTGTAATTACCTTTACCAACTGATTTATCCAAATAGTTGAAGAGATCTGCAAGTTCATGATCCAGCTTTAAATAGATATCTTCAATTTCTACAGAAGAAAGGGAATAACGATGGCCCACATAGTCAGTAGCAGATAAGCTTACACAAAGAAAGTCGGTACTTTTCGTTGGGTTATTTCCAAGTTTTTCATTTTCTATAGCCGCTTTAGCTAAATCTAAAGTCAAGGTATTTCCCATAGGCGTCGTCTTAATCAACTCGTACCCTTCAGTAGCCATCAATTTGGAAGTTGCTCTTGGTAATGTTGGACTTGCCTCTCCAGCAAATTTTCCTTCATAAATATTATCATCAGCAATACTTGAAGTATAGGTCGATAACGGATAAGATGGTTTCCAATCTTGTTTTAAATATTTTTCAGCAAGTTTTTTCTTATTAAAATCTGTTACCCAGTTTGGTAATTTATCCATGTAGAAATTGCTCGTAATCCAATTACCTGACTTAGATTCAAACCAGTAGGCTGCATCAGCAAAATGACCAGCAGGTAGAATCCCGCCACGATCTTTAATTGCAATACCGATAACCTTTGATTGAAAATTGGTCGCCAATTTCAATTGATCTGTAATCGTAGAAGCAAGTAAATTGCGTGGAGACTGCTTTCCTTCAGCCTCTGTTGTACCTACACCAACAACATTGTCATCCTGAGTACAATACATTGGTTTACCAGTTTGCTCCATAATCCAATCATTGCCTGAAATACCATGTATAGCAGGTACTGATCCTGTGTAAACAGAGCTATGGCCGATAGCAGTATACGTTGGAATGTAGTTGATCAGCGTATTTTCGCATGAAAATCCCTCATTCAACAATCTTTGAAACCACCTTCGCCATAACGTTCAGCGAATCGGTACAGGTAATCCCAGCGCATCTGGTCAACCATAAGACCCACGACTAATTTCGGACGTTCTGGCGACTGTGCAAAGGTTGTCAAACTACTCAACCCTACGCACATCATTATTAACATTTTTTTAATCATGTCTTTTATTTTGTTTAGGCTATAAATGTAAAATTAATTCGTTAAATGAGTCTGTAAATATTGCCCTGTATAAGAATCTTTACATTTGACCAAATCTTCAGGAAGTCCTGCAAAAACTAATTTCCCTCCTTTATCTCCCCCTTCAGGACCGATATCTATCACCCAATCTGCCGATTTGATCATGTCCATATTATGTTCGATAACCAAAATACTATTCCCTAAATTAATCAGTGCCTCAAAAGATTTCAAGAGCTTCTTAATATCATGAAAATGGAGACCTGTTGTTGGTTCATCAAATATAAAAGTGTTTTCTTGCTGTTATTTCCTTTAATTAAGAATGAAGCCAGTTTGATACGCTGTGCTTCTCCACCAGATAGTGTACTCGATGATTGTCCCAATTTCACATAACCTAGTCCAACATCTTGTAAAGGTTGAAGTTTAGATAAGATTTTAGGTTGATCAGCAAAGAAAACAATAGCCTCATCAACACTCAATTCCAAAACATCTGAAACCGACTTACTTTTATACTGGACATCAAGTACATGCTGTTTAAAACGTTTGCCTTCACACGCTTCACAAGGCAGCACAATATCGGCCATAAATTGCATCTCAATCTTGACCTCTCCCTCGCCTTGGCATACGTCACAGCGACCACCCTCCACATTAAATGAAAAGGCGGCGGGTTTTAGTCCTGCAGCTTTAGCAGCCGGTAAATTTGAATATAAAGCTCTAACTTCATCCCAAGCTTTTACATAGGTAACGGGATTTGATCGTGAAGAACGACCGATCGGATTCTGATCAACCATTTCAATTTGTTCAACGCGATCAATATCTCCTTCAATCCCATCGTAAACTCCTGTCTGCTCACCGGAATAATTCCCGATCGCTTTTTGCAGTGCTGGATATAAAATCCGTTTTACAAGTGATGTTTTCCCAGAACCGGAAACACCGGTTACAACAGTAAAATTATTGAGTGGAAAAGTCACATCGATACCCTGAAGGTTATTTTCATGCGCTCCTTTAACGGTAATGGAGTTATTCCATGTACGGCGTTGAGCCGGAATGACGATCTGATCTTGTCCGCTTAAATAACGACCTGTTAAACTTTTTTATCTTTAATGATATCATCGTAGTGACCTGCAAATACTAATTCACCCCCATTTATGCCTGCTTCCGGACCAATATCGATCAGATAATCGGCAGCCTCCATCATTTCCTGTTCATGCTCGACCACAATGACTGTATTGCCAATATCCCTTAGCGATTTTAAAACTCCTATAAGTCTTTGTGTATCGCGAGGGTGTAAACCAATACTCGGTTCGTCCAAAACATAAATTGACCCAACCAAAGAACTTCCTAAAGAAGTCGCTAAATTAATACGTTGCGATTCACCTCCAGAAAGAGAGTTAGATAAGCGATTTAAAGTTAAATAGCTCAATCCTACATCACATAAAAACTGTAACCGGCTTTCAATTTCAGATAATAACCGCTTCGCAATTAAAAGATCATTCCCTTTTAGTTCTAATCCTTTGAAAAACTCCAATGCTTTATCCAAAGGCATCAGTACGATATCTGTAATGGATCTATCACCAACTTTACGTAGGTTGCATCCTGACGAAGACGGGAACCATGACATTCTGGACAATCTGTCTTACCACGATAGCGGGATAACATGACCCGATACTGGATTTTGTAGGTCTGTTCTTCAAGCTCTTGAAAAAATTGATTTAAACCTGAAAAATACTTATTACCCGTCCACAGCAATTTCTTTTGTGCCGCTGTTAGATCAGAATAGGAACGATGGATAGGAAAGTCAAACTTTAACGAAACTTTGATCAGTGCCTGTAACCATTCGCCCATTTTCTCACCTCGCCAAGGTGCGATAGCACCATCATATACCGATCGGCTTTTATCAGGAATAACAAGATCTGGATCAATACCAATCACTTTCCCATATCCTTCACAACGGCGACATGCTCCATATGGATTATTAAAACTGAAGAAATTAGCTGTTGGTTCTTCAAACAAGATTCCATCAAGCTCAAAACGATCTGAGAAATGATGTAATTCCTCTCCTACGGCTATGGAGCAATTACCTTTTCCTTCAAATAAAGCTGTTTGAATAGAATCCGAAAGACGATTTAAGGTATCGTCATCCGAGTCGATACGAAGACGGTCCGTAACGATTTCTATTTCACCCTCTTTAATTGCTTTATTATCGACTTTCTTGTCATCGATGATACTTTCTATTTTCTGTAGCTCACCTTTATACTTGATACGGACAAAACCTTTCTGTAATAAAAGTGAAAGTTCCTCTTTTAACTTACGGTCGTTCGTAGGAATTAGTGGAGCATAAATGGTAATAGATGTTCCCTCCTCTAAAGCCGTTGCAAAATCTACAATACTGGAGACCGTATCTTTTGTAACAAGTTGTCCAGATACGGGAGAATAGGTTTTGCCTATACGTGCATATAATAGTTTCAGATAATCATAAATCTCAGTCGATGTACCGACAGTAGAGCGTGGGTTGCTCGTAATAACGCGTTGTTCGATCGCTATCGCCGGTGCTATACCTTTAATATAATCAACTTCAGGTTTATTCATCCTTCCCATAAACTGACGGGCATAGGAAGAGAGACTTTCGACATAACGACGTTGCCCCTCGGCATAGAGTGTGTCAAATGCTAAGGAAGATTTGCCCGAGCCTGACATACCTGTAATAACAACCAGTTTGTTCTTAGGGATATCGACATCAATATTCTTTAAATTATTGACTCTTGCCCCTTTTATTTGAATATAATTTTTCGGACTATTATCCTGTGTCTTCGCCATTTATAAATTCCAATCTAATTTGTTTCAATCTGACATACAGATAAAAACAAAAATAAGGATTTAAAAATCCTTATTAATAACATGAACTAAGAAAAGCCCAATATTTTACAAATTCTTAATAAAAGAATTATTTGATACTTCCTTTTTTCATTTGTTCAACTGCATAATTGACGGCTCTTGCAGTTAATGCCATATAAGTCAATGATGGATTTTGGGTACCTGTCGACACCATAGAGGCTCCGTCGGTCACAAAAACATTAGGGCATTGATGCATCTGGTTCCATTTATTTAAAATGGAGGTTTTAGGATCCAAACCCATCCTCGCTCCTCCCATTTCATGGATATCCAGCCCTGGGTTCTGGCCACTGTCATGAGTCAAAATATTTTTTGCTCCGCCAGCCTCTAACATTTCTGCTCCTTGCTGAAAGAAATCATTCCGCGATTTAAAATCATTTTCAGCATATGCTATTGCCGTAATGACTTGTGGGATGCCATATTTATCTTTTTTATCAAGACTTAATCGGATATGGTTTTTTTCCTGTGGAATAGTCTCGCCCTGCATCATCATCCCAACTTTCCATCCCCCCAAAGTGCATAACTCATCTTTGTAAACTCCTCCAACTTGATCTTCTAATTCAACTGCTGAGGATAGACCTCGATGCGCCCCGAAAAATGAAGCATATCCTCGTAAAAAGTCCATTTCCTGTCTTACTACATTTCTAAAATTAGGTATGATCGGTTGTGTTGGTCTTCTTCCATAATAATAGCTATCCTCAAAACCTTCAAAAGTAGCACTAAGTGATCCTAAATAGTTATGGAAAGCAATATATTTACCCAAAACACCACTATCATTCCCAAGTCCATGCGGAAATCTCCTTGAGATTGAATTCAACAAAATTTGATTTGTTGCTATGGTAGAAGCATTTACAAAGATTACTTTAGCATAAAATTCTAGACTTTTATTGGTTTCGGAATCGATGACGCGAACCCCCACTGCTTTTCCTAACTGATCATCATAAATTATTGAATCAACCACAGAATGGGGTTTTAGAGTAAGATTACCTGTTTTCTGAGCCCAAGGTAAGGTTGATGCATTAGAACTAAAATATCCACCAAAAGGACAGCCTCGCTGACAGAGATTTCGAGCTTGACATTGTGTTCTACCTTGATCGATATGTATCTGTTTTGGTTTGGTGAGGTGTGCACACCTTCCTGCAATGACGTAACGGTCAGAATATTTATTGTGGATTTTACTTTGAATCTCTAATTCCACTTGATTCATTTCCCATGGAGGTAAAAATTCTCCATCAGGCATGGCATCAATCCCATCCAGATTACCTGAAATACCGACAAATTTTTCTACATAACTATACCATGGTGCGAGATCAGCATAACGGATAGGCCAATCCACAGCAAAACCATCTCTTGCAGGTCCTTCAAAATCATATGCGGACCATCTTTGTGTTTGCTTGGCCCAAGTTAGCGATTTACCACCTACCTGATAACCTCTTATCCAATCAAAAGGCTTCTCTTGAATGTATGGCTGTTCATCATCTGAAGTGAAAAAATGCTTCGCATCTTCTTTATAAGCATAACATTTTGACGCGATCGGATTTTCTTCTCTTTCTTTTAAAGACAATTGATTGGTATGCTCTAATTGCCAAGGATCCAAATAAGCGGTAGGGTAATCTTTAATATGTTTGACGTCTCTCCCCCGTTCCAATACTAATGTTTTTAATCCCTTTTCACAGAATTCCTTTGCTGCCCATCCTCCGGAAATTCCAGAACCAATTACGATAGCATCAAAATAATTATTCTTTTTCATTTATAAATTTAGGTTGTGGTTGATTCTAAAGGTATAGAATCTATACACAATATCCTAAACAAATTCAAATCTAATGAATAAATATAAATCTGTATATCAAAGCAATATAAAAACTTGAGTTCCATAAAGAACTATAGGTAATAGATAGCTTATATTTCAAAAGAAGATCGTATTATCATATACCTATAAGGAGAGAAAAAAACTTTAAATCTTGAAGTTTTAAAGTTTTTTCCTAGCAGGGTCTCAATATTTTGCGTTACCTAATATCCAACTCCTGTTCTCCTTGGCTGTCTAATAGGAGGCCAAATACCCGGTTTACCGTCAGTTCCCGCTGGGAGTACCCGTTGCTCCCGATTAACCAACTTAGCTTCCTCAGAGGCTTTATAAGCCATTACAGCAGTAAGAATTACATTATACTTGAGATCATCAAACACTAATTTATCATAAGTATCCAAATTGGTATGCCATGTATTTGAAAAGTAACCCCAAGACAATGAACTTAACATAAAAGCAGGTACTCCAGCAGCAACGAAAGATGAGTGGTCTGATCCCCCACCTCCTGGTGATCCCGGAAATTCTGTTTTGATATCTTTTGTAACATGGGCAGGCACAGCAGACATCCAGCGGGATATAAAGTCATAAGCATGTACAAAGCCTGAGCCATTAATTCGCTCGACACGGCCTGTACCGTTATCTAGGTTGAAAACTGCTTGAGTATTTTCGATTATCTCTGGATTGTCCAAAACAAATGAACGCGAGCCGTTTAGCCCCTGTTCTTCACTGCCCCACAAACCGATTAATATAGTTCGCTTAGGATTTGGTAAGATCTTTTTCAAAATACGTGCGACTTCCATCATAGCAATAGTTCCGGTTCCGTTATCGGTTGCCCCTGAGCCACCCTCCCAAGAATCAAGGTGAGCTGAAAGAATGACATATTCATTCGGAAATTCACTTCCTTTAATTTCAGCGATCGTATTAAATGATGGTACGTTTCCTAAATCCTTTGAAGCAGTCTCGACACTGATCTTTGTACTGATTCCCTTTTCGGTTAAACGGTATAACATACCATAGTCTTCTAAGGAGATATCGAGCGATGGGGCCTTATATGACCGTGCTCCAAATATTTTATTCGCTCCAAATTCTTTTGACCAATTGCTGGTCAATATACCCACTGCACCTGCATCTTCCAACATGGCTGGGATAGAATTTGCTGATACTCCAGAAGCTTTGATACGGTTGTTCCATAAAACTGCCAGGGAGTCCCGAGACACTTTCATCCGATCAATGGACTCCTTGGTCCCATACTCTTCCCAGTTATGATCCGGACGACCGGTTGGCTGCGGCATTGAAATCATCACAAATTTACCTTTAACAGAAGGAAGCCACTTATGAAATGACAAGGAATCCTTTACATCTGGTAGGCTAATAACTTCCGCTTGTATACTTTTCCCTTTTGTACTCGGACTCCATGCAAGCTGTGTTCCGGCCAATGATTTGACACGGGGTGCAATCATATCGATATGTGAAATACCGCGTTCCCATCCTCGCCATTCGCCAAACTTTTGATTCTGAGCTGTAATGCCCCAACTTTCAAATTTGGCAAGTGCCCATTCATTTGCGCGGGTCATGCCTGGAGTCCCCACTAAACGGGGACCAACTACATCTAACAGTTCAAACGCAAGCGATTCTAGTTGAGAGTTATGATTGGCTTCTGCTACGATTTTTTGTACAATAGGATCTAATACCTGCGTCCCCTGTTGCTGCGATCGATTTTGTGCAAATCCATGATCTAGCGTAAAAAAGCTAAAAAATAAGGCGTAACCTAGGGCTCTTTTTGATAAAATATACGTGAGATAAGTTCTTTTCATAAAAATATTATATGTAGGGATTTTTAATTAGGCTCCTTAAAAATCGAAATTTATATTGACATTAGCTACTTTGCATTCATTTTATTACAAAAAAATAGATTATTGCAGATCTAAATGATTTGAAAAGTCTTGTAAGAACCCCTGAATGACTTCTTCAAAATTGGCAAGGGATAATGCTCAACCACTGCATGAGAAATGGATATTACAAAAAAAAGCCTCCGATTTCTCGAAGGCTTTTCTATTATTTTGATTCTAAGATAAGCTTAGAATTTTTTGTTCACTTTACGTTCACCTTCTGTTAAGTAGATCTTACGTAAACGGATAGACTGAGGAGTAACCTCAATATATTCGTCACCTTGGATATACTCCATTGATTCTTCTAAAGAGAATTTGATCGCTGGTGCAATACGCGTATTATCATCAGTACCAGAAGCACGCATATTCGTTAATTGTTTCGCTTTAACGATGTTGATTGTTAAATCGTTATCACGGATATGCTCTCCTAAAATTTGTCCTTCATAGATATCTACTCCTGGATCAACGAAGAATTTACCACGATCTTGTAATTTATCGATAGAATAAGCTGTAGTAGTACCTTTATCTAAAGAGATCAATACACCATGTTGACGCCCAGGGATTGTACCTTTCCAAGGCTCGTAACCTTTCAAACGGTGAGCCATAACAGCTTCACCTGCAGTAGCAGTCAATACGTTGTTACGTAAACCGATAATACCGCGAGAAGGGATTTCGAACTCTAAGTGTTGCATTTCACCTTTAGTCTCCATAATCAATAACTCACCTTTACGTTGTGTTACCAATTCGATTACTTTACCAGAAACTTCAGCAGGAACATCTACTACCAATACTTCGACTGGCTCACATTTCTTACCATCAATTTCTTTCAAGATAACTTGAGGTTGACCAACTTGCAATTCGTAACCTTCGCGACGCATTGTTTCAATCAATACAGATAAATGGAGAATACCACGACCATATACTAACCATGCATCAGGAGATTCTGTAGGAAGTACACGTAATGCTAAGTTTTTCTCTAATTCTTTTTGTAAACGATCATGGATGTGACGAGAAGTAACTAATTTACCTTCTTTACCAAAGAAAGGAGAGTTATTAATCGTGAACAACATGTTCATTGTAGGCTCATCAATATGAATAACCTCTAATTGCTCTGGATTTTCGAAATCAGCAATTGTATCACCAATATCAAATCCATCAATACCAACT
This sequence comes from Sphingobacterium sp. IITKGP-BTPF85, assembly GCF_001006065.1. Taxonomy (NCBI): domain Bacteria; kingdom Pseudomonadati; phylum Bacteroidota; class Sphingobacteriia; order Sphingobacteriales; family Sphingobacteriaceae; genus Sphingobacterium; species Sphingobacterium sp. IITKGP-BTPF85. Next base: position 27,097 of record NZ_ASZT02000025.1, on the reverse strand, counting down.
ACAGCACAGATATCACCACAAGCAACTTCAGAAACACGGCGACGACCTAATCCTTCAAATGTATGTAACTCTTTTACACGAGATTTAACGATTTTACCATCGCGTTTCATCAATGAAATAGGCTGATTTTCTTTGATTGTTCCACGTGCAACACGACCAATAGCAATACGACCTACGAAAGTAGAGTAATCTAAAGATGTGATTTGCATTTGTAAAGTACCTTCATTAAAAGGAGATGGTGGGAAATGTGAGATGATTGCATCTAACAAATCAGATACATCTTCTTTTGGCTCTTTCCAATCTGTTGACATCCAGCCATTTTTAGAAGAACCGTATAATACTGGAAATGCCAATTGCTCTTCAGTAGCATCTAAGCTAAAGAATAAATCAAATACATTTTCATATACTTCTTCAGGACGACAGTTTTCTTTGTCTACTTTATTAACAACTACCAAAGGTTTCAAGCCTAAAGCTAAAGCTTTTTGTGTAACGAAACGAGTTTGAGGCATAGGACCTTCAAAAGCATCTACTAATAACACAACACCATCAGCCATTTTCAAGACACGCTCAACCTCACCACCGAAATCGGCGTGACCAGGAGTGTCAATAACGTTGATTTTCACACCTTTGTATTGAACAGAAACGTTTTTAGCAACGATTGTAATACCGCGTTCACGCTCTAGATCGTTATTATCTAGAATTAAATCACCTGTACCATCATTATCTCTAAAAAGATTTGTGAAGTGTAAGATTTTGTCTACCAACGTAGTTTTACCGTGATCGACGTGAGCGATAATCGCTATATTTCTAATATTTTGCATCCAGCAAGTAAATTTGTTTTAAATTCAGGGTGCAAAGATAAGTATTTTGCACCATAAATTCATATAACTATGTGTATTTTATTTGATTACAGCTAAATCTTTTCCAACTTTTATGAATGCAGCTATTGCTTTATCCAAATGACTGATCTCATGACCTGCTGAAATCTGAACACGAATACGTGCTTTTCCTTGTGGAACCACTGGGTAATAGAAACCAATAACATAGATTCCCTCTGCCAACATTCTTGTTGCAAATTCTTGTGCTAATTTCGCATCATACAGCATAACAGGTACAATAGGGTGAAATCCCGGTTTAATATCAAAACCTGCTGCTGTCATTTTTCGCGAAAATAAGCTGTATTTGCCTCTAATTTATCGCGTAAGTCTGTTGTCTCACTTAGCATATCTAAGACGGCTACAGAAGCTCCTGCGATAGCTGGTGCTAAAGTATTGGAGAACAAGTATGGACGAGAACGCTGACGTAACATATCAATAATTTCTTTACGACCAGAAGTAAAACCACCAGATGCACCACCTAATGCTTTACCTAATGTTCCAGTAATGATATCAACGCGATCAATTACATTATATAATTCATGTGTTCCACGTCCAGTTTTACCAATAAAACCTGTACAGTGTGATTCATCGATCATCACTAATGCTTCATATTTATCTGCTAAATCACAGATCTGATCTAATGGTGCTACCGAACCATCCATAGAGAATGCCCCGTCTGTAACAATAATACGGTGACGTGCGCCAGAAGCTGCTTGTAATTGCGCTTCTAAATCAACCATATCTGCATTTTTATAACGGAAACGTTGTGCTTTACATAAACGGACACCATCGATAATAGATGCATGATTCAATTCATCTGAAATGATCGCATCTTCTGCACCTAATAAAGGTTCGAATACCCCACCATTGGCATCAAATGCAGCAGCGTATAAAATAGTATCTTCTGTTCCTAAAAATTTAGAAATTTTTGCTTCCAACTCTTTGTGAATATCCTGTGTTCCACAAATAAAACGTACTGATGACATTCCATATCCATGTGAATCAATTGCTTTTTTGCTGCTTCTGTTACTTTAGGATGTGATGATAATCCTAAATAGTTATTTGCACAAAAATTGATGACTTCTTCACCAGTGCTTACTTTAATATCAGCACCTTGAGGCGTAGTAATTACGCGTTCTTCTTTATACAAACCAGCTTCTTTGATAGCTGCTAATTCTTTCTGCAATGCAGGTTGAAGAGTTTTATACATAATAATTCAAAATTTTCTACAATAATAAGATTTTATAAGAGCATTTACTCCACTTATAAATGAAGTTTATGTTATTAATGCCTCAAAAGTATGTGAAACCGTTTGCACAATTTTACTATTCATAACGCAATGCTTCTACAGGATCTAATTTTGAAGCTTTTGATGCGGGATAATAGCCTGAGAGCATACCAACCAGAACACATACTGTAAAACCCAAGATGATCCAATTCCAAGGAACAATAAATGATGCACCCAATTGTAGTGCTAGAAGATTTCCGATGACAATACCTAATAAAATTCCTGCCGCACCACCAATTAAACAGATAACAACTGCTTCTATTAAGAACTGTCTGCGTATAACCGAAGGGGTTGCGCCTATAGCCTTACGGATTCCAATCTCACGTGTTCGCTCTGTTACAGAAACCAACATAATATTCATTAAACCAATGGAAGCTCCTATTAACGTTATTAATGCAATCACTATGGCTCCCATTGTAATGATAACCATATTTTGAAGCAAGATCTGTGCAACCGCATCAGATTTTGTGATTTCAAAATCTGAAGTTTGCTTAGCCGTCAACCCGCGTATATTACGAAACACAATAGTAGCCTCTCCTACTGCGGCTTCTAAGCGAACCGGATCATTAACAGATATCGTAATGGTATAAGAAGGCTCAATGCCCCCCATTACTGTTCTTGCTTTTACCAAAGGTATCAAACAGGCTTTATCAGCGCCCATACCAGCGCTTGACCCCTTATTTTTTAATACTCCGATTACTTGATAACGCACCCCACCGATTGTCATAAATTCACCTATCGGATTAATGGTACCTTTAAATAATTTTTGATATATTTCATCACCGATAATGACAAGAGGACTACCTTTATAAACTTCCTGATTCGTAAAATTACGCCCTATAGATAAGTTATATCCGGATGTTTTTAAATAGGATTCATCCGACCCGATAACACCGATATTAGGATTTGTTTTTTCTGATTTATATTTTGCTGTTGCCGCCCCTGAAACATTGACATTGAGCGAGGTGACGGCGTCAAACTTATATTGTTCTTTAAAGCTGACCGCATCACGATATGTAATGGATGAATAGACTTTAGACTGCTCACCACTATTTCCAATACGTACATTCAAACCGCGATTTCGAATATTAAATGAATTGGAACCCATGGAAGAAAAGGAGTCTGTTAAAGACGATTTAATCGCATCTATAGATGTTAAAACACCTATAAGTGCCGTAATGCCTATTGCGATAATCAGTGCTGTCAGAAATGTGCGTAACTTATTGCCCACAATGGATTGGAGAGCAAGTTTTATATTCTCTGAATAAGACATTTTAACAGCCATAGCAATTCTATCGTTAATATTTAGATTGCTGAAATTACTGCTATTAAATTAATTTTACAATGTTTTTAATAATTAAAGCCCTTAAAATAAAAAGCGCTCTTAAAAATAAGTAGCGCTTTTTATTTTTTAACCACGATCCTAGTTCACTCTTTTCCATGATTCAGTACGCCCGAATAAACTGACGCCCACATACCCTCTGATATCTAATTTATCCGTTCCCTGTAAGGTCATCTTACAGCTATAAGTCTTTCCAGTTTTTGGATCATAAATTTTACCATCCTGATAAACATTTCCATCTTTAGAAAAATTCGTTAAAATTTCTAATCCCTGAACCTGTCTACTTTGTAAATTTTTATCAGGATTCTTAACGTCCTTTTTAATTTTACCCTGTGCATCATTTGGTTCTTTCAACCAATATAGTTTACCAAAATACTTTTCGCCTTTTTTGTAAATTTCTATTCTGCCCTCTCCACTAGGATTCTGCCATTTTCCAATAATAGGGTCCGATTGTGCAAAAATTAATACTGATGTAAATACCAGCATCAGTGTCATGATCATCTTTTTCATATTGTCTCTGTTATAATTGTTTATGTGAATTTACAAAATTTATATTATGCAAGCATAACATATATGCAATTAATTATATTAAACAGATTAAAGTACCAAAAGTTTAATTTGGGAGAGACGAATAGCAAACGATCGTTTAGGAGTAGAATTTGGCACCGCATTTGATGATAATTTTGTAAGATTAACTTAAAATTATAAATATCATGAAATTCATTATTAGCCTACTTATTACAGGTGTAGTGATTGCACTAGCAGCCTACATATCTCCAGGAGTACATGTTGCCAGCTTTCTTTGGGCTATCATAACAGGTCTTGTTATTGGATTTGTTAATGCTACCGTTGGTTCGATTTTAAGATTGTTCACTTTTCCATTAAATTGGTTAACACTGGGACTAGTTTCTTTTATCATCACTGTGCTCATGATATTATTAACAGATTCATTACTCGGATCTAAATTTGATGTTTCCGGCTTCTGGACAGCAGCGCTCTTTGCAATTGTAGTAGCGGTGCTAGAAATGATCATTGGAAAAATGTTTCCTAGCAAAGATTAAAATAAAACTTTTCAAAATACAAAAAAGCCAATCCAAAAAGATTGGCTTTTTTGTATTGATGATGAGGTCTTTGTTTCATTAAGATTCTGTAACAAAAGAACTCAATTAGCATCCCACCATACTCTATTGGTTAAAACTCCATTATCACCCTGGCTTACCACATTTTGGTTATTCGTATTGATTTCTGTTTCAGGATACATAAACCGCAATGGATACCCATTAGGCACTGGAGAAGACACAGAGTTAGGAAAGTTAGGGTATCCGAGTCTTCTAAAATCATTCCATGACTGAATGTTATTAATATTATTTAGAGCTAACCATTTCTGTGTGATGATACGCTCAATCTTATTCGTTGCAGTCGCATAGTTCACATTAGTCTGGTTGATATAAGATTGTACATTATAATTATTAACATTGAACAAATAATTAAATGATGCTTGTATCCCACTTTGATATAATTGACTTGCTATACCTGTTATCCAATCTCTTTCAACTGCTTCTGCTCGCAAGAAATTAGATTCTGCTAATGATATTAAAACAATAGATTGATTGAAAGATTTAATTATTCCTGCTGGTTGGTTTCCATTCTCATTTGGTCCTTTTAAAGACGAAGTATTAACTGCTGCATACTCATCTTTTATCATATTTTCCCCAAAAATAACCCCTTTAAAGTCTCCGTTTATACTCACATAATTTTGAACCAATCTCGGGTCATTAAATTCTTTATATTTTCCAATAAGATACTGAGTAGGACGTATATTAGCATAATTAGCTACAGCTACTCCAGAATTATTACGATAGTAGGTTTCGTAGAATGGATTAATCTTAGATGCTGTATTCAAAAAACCTGGGTTTACACTAGCATCTTCTTCTAAAAAGCCAGAACCTTCTTTTGTAATTTTAGCAATTTCCTCTGTAATATAAGATGCTTGACTCGAAACTTCAGACTGTCTTAACAATGCTCTTAATTTCAACGTATTTCCAAATTTTGCCCATTTCGTTTTATTTCCTTTGAATACAACATCATCATTTGCAGGAAGCAAAGAGGCAACTTTAATTTCTTCTATACCTTGAGTAATCAGATCTACAGATTTTTTATATACATCTTTTCCGGACTCATAACTTGGGTGCAAAATCTTAGACCCTTTTAGGGCGTCCTCATAAGGCACATTATTATAGAAATCAACAAGTATAAAAAAATGGTATCCCATCATAATCTTTGCTATTCCTGAATAAAATTTAGCATCTTCTATTTCCGCCTGTTCTAATATTTCTTTATAATAAAACAAATTATTATAAGTCGATTCCCAAACAGCCAATCCATCACGAGTATCTCTAATTCCTGGGCCATTATATATCTTGAGAGCTCCAAAAGAATTAATTCCTTCATTTGAAGTACCCCAATATCCTCCCCAAAGACCTCCTATCTGGTTTAATTGAGTAGCTTCATATGCCGCTGATGTCACCAATGCTGCAGGAAGTTTAGCATTCAAACTTAAATTTTCCTTAATTGGGGAATTCGGGTTAACATTTACATCTAAAAAATCTTTGCAAGAAGTCAATGTGAAAAATGCAAAACTCATTAACCCTATCTTTCTAATATTGTATTTCATTTTCGTATTTTTAAAAAGTCATATTAATATTGAAGCCCATTGACCTTGATGTTGGGATCTGTCTGAAACTCGCATAACCATCCGTTTGATTGTACAGTGCTTCGGGATCACCAATTTTATTGGAAGAATGTCTAATAATGAACAAATTATTACCAACAAAACCGATGCTTGCTTTTTTAAACAATTTCTGTCCTGCCAAAAACTTTGCAGGCAATTCATACCCAACATAAAGTTCTCTTAATTTTAAAAAGTCTGCTTTTGCAGCAGTAGTTGTCTGAATATTTCCATAAGCGGTCCACCAAGCTTTGTCTCCTTTAGAATATACATCGGTATTCTCCACAACACTTCCATCCGAAAGTCGAACCATCGAATTTGGCATAATAAACGGCTGTCTATCATATTTCACAGTCTCAATATGTGTTCCTGCTGCATACATTCTTGGAAATACTTCTGAGTACATCCAGCTTCCTAATCTTGAGTCTATTTGAAAACCTAATGTAAAGGACTGATAAGAGAGTTTTGTTGAAAAACCAAAAAGGTATGGAGGAACCATTGTACCCAATACAACTTCTTCATCTGAAGGAATAACATTACCATCCTTATCTAGTACTATTTTACCTCCTTCTTTTAAGAAATCTGTCATCCTAAGCGTCGGATATTGATGATCTTTAAGCGCATAAGCCTGTCTAAAGATGTTAAATTCATCTCCTGCAAATAGGTCTTTAGCTTTAGTGTCTGTATAACTGAAGTTAAAACCCAAATCCAACTTCACTTTATCATTTTTAATTACAGTTCCATTGATCATAACTTCGAGCGTTTTATTGATCATCCGTCCTGCATTGACAATTGTAGAGTTAAATCCCGTTGCACTTGATATCCCGGCATTAAAAATCTGTCCATCAGAATCTGAATGTGCATAAGCAATATCTGTACTCAATCTATTATTAAAGAATCCCAGCTGAAGACCTACCTCATAAGATTTTACAAATTCTGGCTTAATTAATAAATTGGGTTCTGATAGAGAAGGCGTAAATCCGACCAAACTTCCATAAGGAAATCCTGCTGTCTGACTATATGTTAAATTTAATCTGTAAGGATCCAATGTAACATTACCGGTCTTATTATAAGATGAATAAACACGTCCATAATTTAATACGCTGTTATTTTTCAAACCTTCAATTGCATCTGTAAATACAAAGGAAGAACTTATACCTGGCGAGAAGTAACTATTATTATTGGGGTCTAACACAGAAACTTTATCATTTCTACCAGTCAAAGTCAAAAACAAATAATTTTTATAACCTGCAGTAAATTCTCCATATGTAGCCAATGATCGGTATTTTGTTATTGTAGAGCCTCCAGTCAACTCTCCTGTTCTAGATCCTTGATTAAAAATATCTTCAAATAATAAGTTTGATGCACTTACATTTATTTGTTTTCTTTCATCCATTCTGACATTTTGACCTACTAATAACTTAGTCGTGAAATCACCAAAATCCTTATGAAAATTTAAAATCAAGTCATTATTGAATCTTGTAAATCCGGCATGAGTATCATTAACAGATCCATTGATATTCCGTGTTGCTACGCTAGATGTTAATTTCCGATTTGTTACACGACCTGGCTCAGATTGGAAATAAAGACCTGTTCTATAAGTCGCATTAAACCAGTCTGCAAATTCATAATTAAACTCTAATTTTGAATTTAAGGTATGTTGATCGGAAGTATTTCTGTTGTTATCAGCCATGAAAATTGGATTTCTTGTACTTGCAACAGGATTATACCAATTTAAAGGATGATTTGGAGAACTTGGATTTTGCCAATTTCTAGCGTCCTTATAGTTAATATTTGCAGGCTGAGTATATACAGAAAGCCAAGGCCCATCGCTCGTTGTATTGTTCTTAAAAAAGACATAGTTTACGTTAAATGAAGTATTAAGCTTGTTAAAACGACGAGAACCATTAAATCGGGCTCCAGTACGACTTGATTTATCTCCTGGAATAATTCCTTTGATACGCACATCCTGTAAGGACATAAAATATGAGCTTTCACTATCTCCACCCGAAAACGATAGATCATTTTGGGTCGTAATTCCTGTATCAAAAAATCCTAAGCGATTATCTTTACTAGGAGCTTCATATCGTTTAGTCGGTTGTAATCCATTGATTGGAAGACCAAAGTCTCTCTCTTCTCCATTAAACTTATCACCCCAAGATTCATTAGCTACTGGACTGTAAATCCCGTTCTGTCCTTGTCCAAATTCCACTTGCGCCGGCGGTAATAAAAATACATTAGAAAAAGTTGTGCTATTGCTAAAATTAATTTGACCTCGATCAGATTTTCCAGATTTTGTCGTGATCATGATAGCACCATTTACACCCTCAGAACCATAAAGGGCGGCAGCATTCGCACCCTTAAGGACAGTAATATCCTGAATATCATTTGGGTTAACACGTGTAATATCTGGTAAAGGAACTCCATCTACAACATACAAAGGATCATTTTTAGATCTGTTTAAAGAACGGGTACCTCTTAATCTAATCTGAATGCCTGGATCAGTTTTACCAGTTGTTAGATCAGTTGCATTGATACGCAATCCCGCAACTTTACTAGACAAAGCAAGTAATGGGTTTACAACTTTACCTAGATTAAGCTCCTCATTGCTAACAGACTGAGCAGAAGTGCCAAGCTCTCTGGATTGTCTTTTAATACCAAGTGCTCCAGTAACAACTACTTCTGAGAGCTGTTTGTTATCTTTTGCTAGGTAAATAATACGATCTGACCAATCTTTATCAATAAAAATTTCGGTCGGCAAATATCCTAAGTGGGAAACAATTAATTTTTGTCCCTGATGTGCCTGAATCCTAAAGCTACCTTGGGAACCTGTTATCACACTTCCTGAACGTTCATTCCCTTTTACAGAAACAGAAACGCCCCTAATAGGCTCGTCACTTTCTTGTTCTAAAACACGTCCAGCTAATGTAACATGAGTCTGTCCCAACAAATCCAAAGAATATGTGGCCAGCAGCAATAGCAGTAAAATTGAAAAGTAATTTTTTATCATCCTTCACTTTTTAGTTAATACATGTAAAAATTTATATCTTTGTCTTTAGAACCAGTCTAAATAACTGAGTGCAAAATTAGATTAATTATAAATAGTGGAGTGACGAGATCCGAAAAAGAAGCTTAACAATCCGAAATTAAGTGGCAACTATAATAATAAGCACAATATGAATCAAGAGGATAGAAACATCTCCTTATACAATAACATAGATTATGAAGTAAAGCTTTTAGCTTTAAATGATGAATTTTCTCGTCTCAAATTGATGACAACAGTTCGGTTCTCATTATTTCTATGGCTAAAACCAGCACTATAATTTTGGACCAACAAGAGATTGAGCTTAAAGAAAAACATTCTTGCTTTTATTATTCACAAGGTTTGGATCTTTTTCTGATCGCAAAAAATGAGAAAGCAAAAATTTGTATACTGACATTTAAGGCTGGGTTTCTAAAGCACAGTGAAATTGAACTTGGTAATCAAGAAAAGATAGAAAAACTCTTTCAATCTTCATCAACATTGAGATGTTTTCGTGTCCCATCCATTCATAGCAATGCTCTAGGTCTTATTCATACGCAACTTCCAGAGTCTCTCCTATCTACATTCTATAAAGGGACATCTCTAAACATATTCTGCAAATTGGTCGCCTACTTAGAATTATCTACAAAAACAGAAGTACAAGATTGAGAGATATTGATATGGAAAAGATAAAGACCGCTAAAGGATTGATCGAGTCCAATTTGAGTCAGAATTTCACGATCTCTCAATTGGCCAGAATTGTCGGAACTAATGAACAATACCTTAAAAAACATTTTAAGCAATTTTATGGAATGACAGTATTCAATTTTATAGTTGATTGTAAAATGAATAAGGCGAAACTGATGCTTAAAGAAAAAGATGTCAAGGTAAGCTCAATTAGTCAGCAGTTGGGTTATAGACATGCGACTCATTTTACTACAGCTTTTAAGAAATTTTTTGGATATACACCCAATGCATTAAGATATTTATTTGCAGTTTTCATAGACAATTATCTCGCAATTAAAGATTTTGCAATGATTTATATTTAATGCAAAATTGTGGAAACCATATAGAATACAATACCATTATCTCCTTAAATGCGATAATTCTAATAGTCAGTAATAGAACAAAAAAGGCTCTCCTAAAACGGAGAGCCTTTTATTAGTTATTTAATATAATTAGAATTCCCATCTTACGAAAGCTTCGATTGCCTCGTAATTAGCTAATCCCAATTGATCATATAATTCTGCAGTTTCGCTGGTACGATCTTCTGCACGTACCCAGAATTCACGAGGATCATCCCCAGGGAAAACTGGAAGATCTTTCTGTGATTGGTGCTTAAAGATAGCCAAACGCTTGCGGTATACCTCTTGTGGCGATAATGGAACAGCCATTTCAATTTCATGAATTGGGTATTCATGCCACGCTCCACGGTACAACCATAACCAACAATCTTTGGTCCACTCATCAGTCGCTTTTAAACGTCTCAATGCTTCAAACAAAATATTAAAACATACTTTGTGTGTTCCATGTGGATCCGCAAAATCACCAGCTGCAAATACCTGATGTGGCTTTACCTGACATAATAATTCCATTGTTTGCTGGATATCATCTTCGAAAGAAACATCTTTTGAGAATTTCTGTCTATCGTAAAAAGGTAAGTCTTGGAAATGGATATTTGTATCTGGTAAACCTACAAAACGAGCGCCAGCAATAGCCTCTCCTTTACGGATTAATGCTTTGATCTTACGAACAATCTCTGTATCGATCTGGTTTGGTTTTTTAGTTTCAAAAATCTCACGGCTTTCTTTATACAACGTTGAAATTTTGATGCATCAATTCCCATCTCTTTGCAAAATCTTCTGCAAATTCTAAATAGCGGATAACATCATCATCCCAAACAGCTGTATTACCACACGTTTGATAAGCAACATGTACATCATGTCCTTGATCTGCTAAACGAATAAATGTACCACCCATAGAGATTACATCATCATCAGGGTGCGGAGAGAATACAATTGAAGTTTTCTTAGCTGGATTAGCACGCTCAGGTCTTTGTGAATCATCAACATTTGGTTTACCACCTGGCCAGCCAGTAATGGTATGTTGCAATTCATTAAAAATACGGATATTGATATTGTAAGCAGGACCTGATTGGGTTACCAACTTAGCCATACCATGATTATTATAATCTTCTTCTGTCAGTTTCAGAATAGGCTTCTTAATTTCCAAAGACAACCAAACAACTGCTTTTTTAATTAAAACAGGTGTCCATTCAATATCTTCAGCCAACCAAGGCAAATCGAATCTTGTTAATAACGAAGCTGATTCTGTGTCTAAAATGAATTCTACATTATCAGACAGTTGCAAATAAGTTGCTGGAATCTCTGATGAGATTTCACCTTCTACAGCTTTCTTAATGATTTCAGCTTTGTTACCACTCCAGGCCATCAAAATGATCTCCCGAGCTTTAAAAATAGTACCGACACCCATCGTAATTGCTTTACGAGGTACATTTTCTTTACCACCAAAATCACGAGAAGCATCACGACGTGTCAAATCATCTAATGTGACAACACGTGTACCCGAATTAGGAGCAGATCCCGGCTCATTGAAACCGATATGACCTGTACGACCAATTCCTAAAATTTGAATATCTAAACCACCTAAGTCAGTAATTTTTTGCTCATAAGCTTCACAAGCGGCATTGATCGCATCTACTGCTAATGTTCCGTCAGGAATATTAACGTTTGCTCTCTCAATATCAACATGATCAAATAGATTCTTATTCATGAATGTCACATAACTCTGTGCGGCATCTGGCTGCATCGGATAATATTCATCCAAGTTAAACGTGATGACATTTTTGAAACTTAAACCTTCTTCTTTATGTAAACGGATTAATTCAGCGTAAACTTTAATGGGTGTTGCACCAGTAGCAAGACCTAAAATTGCATTTTCGCCATTCTCTTGCTTTTTGCGAATGATGTCCGCAATACGCTTTGCAACAACTTTGGAAGCTGTGCTTGGATCAGGATACACACTTACAGGAACTTTTTCAAAGCGTGTTTCTTCCAATAAATTTAATCTAGCCATTATTAGAATTAGTATTGATAGGGTGAATTACAAATTTATAAAATATTGTAGCTTATTCACCATATTTTATAAGATTTTAAATAGTTTATAGCAAAAATGCAAATGCACACGATTGCTAAAACGTTTATTTGAAGTATTATCTAATATTATTAAGTAAATCAATGGCTTGAATGAGCGTTTCAGATCTTTTAGCAAAACAAATCCGCAAAATATACTGATTTGGATCTGCCGTATAAAACGCTGAAATCGGAATTAATCCGATCTTATTTTCGACGATCATACGTTCAGCAAATAAGAGGTCTTGTTCCTCCGAAATTGAACTGTAATCAACATTCAAAAAATAAGTACCGTTGCTCGGTAATACGGTAAATTTGGAAGATGATATTCCAGCAATCAGGAAGTTTCTCTTCTGTTCAAAGAAATCTCCTAAACCTAAATAACTTTGTGAATCTTCCAGATACTTGGCAATAGCCATTTGGACTGCACCATTGACACTAAAGACATTGTATTGATGGATCTTTCGAAATTCTCTCGTTAATTCAAGGGGTGCTATACAGTATCCCACCTTCCAGCAGTTACATGGAGTAGTTTTCCAAAAGATGCAATGACAAAGCTTCTTTGCCTTAGCAAGGTATGCGCTAATAAAGAATAGGGCTTTCTGCATCATATACGAGGTGTTCATACACTTCGTCGCTCAATACAAATACTTGCGACGAAGCTACAATCTGAGCTAATGCTTCGATATCATCCAGTTCCAGTTGTCGACCAGTTGGATTATTAGGGTTGTTAATAATAATCAGTTTCGTTCTGGCATTCACTAGACTTTTGACATAATCCCAGTCAATAGTAAAATCAGGTGCCAAAAGAACAACAGGTATAACCTTTCCTCCAAATAATTCAACAGTTGGGGCATAACAGTCATATGCTGGTTCAAATATAATGACCTCATCATCTTTATGAACAACTGTAGCTATAGCAGTGAAAATAGCTTGAGTCCCTCCCGCTGTTACAGTAATTTCATCCTGAACGTCGACCTCTATCTGATGGGTATTCATAACTTTCAAGGCTATTTTTTCACGTAAGGATAAGGCTCCCGGCATTAATGCGTATTGATTAAACCCATCGTTCATATAATCCTTTACAAGATTGATTAAATGTTGATCAGTATCATAATCAGGAAAACCCTGTGCCAGGTTTAGTGCACCATACTGTTGCGCGAGCGCAGACATTTTACTGAAAATTGTTGTTCCCACACGTGGAAGCTTAGATTGAAAGGTTGAATTCATAATAGTCTGAATAAAGAAATGCTAAGATAATATTTTGGTAAAGTTCGCAATCAATTGTAAAAAGAATGTATAAAAAACAAATATAATCTACCTAAGCGATAGATTATATTATATTTGTAATAAAAATGCTCAAATAATGATGAAAAAATTTTTTATATACTTCTTATTTTGCTTACCCCTTATAGCAGCAGCACAGAAGAAAGAGTTAACTAAAGAGGATTATATCGCTCGTGTAAAAGCCAATCCAGATTCTATTTCTACATTGGTAGATTTAAGAAGAGTTGGTGCTATACGCCAGAATATCAAGAATTACAAAGCTTATACAACACCTTAGGCAAAAACGTTAAAAATTCACAAGAAGGTCAGGAATTTAAAACATATCTTGAAGCACTTTCGAAAGTCGTAATCGGAAAACAAGCTCCCGAGTTTACGCAAAATGATACCACGGGAAATCCTATTAAATTAACCGATTTCAGAGGGAAGTTTGTCCTACTAGATTTTTGGGCTTCATGGTGTCCTGATTGTCGGGTGCAAAGTCCTGACTTAGTCAAAACCTATGCGACCTTTAAAGATAAAAACTTCGAAATATTAGGAATTTCTTTTGATAGAGACAGAAACTCTTGGATAAAGGCCATTCATACCGATAAGTTACATTGGAAACATGTTTCGGACCTAAAGCGTTGGCAAAATGATGTGGGAACATTATATGGCGTCAAAGCTATCCCACAAAATGTGCTGATTGATCCTTCTGGAAAAATCATAGCCAGAAATATACATGGTGAGGAGTTGAATAAGAAACTGAAAGAAGTATTAAAATAAATAGAAAAGGGAGCGATTAATAATCGTTCCCTTTTCTATTTATAACTCATGTTAACCAAAAAGAGCCCGGAATACATCCTCAAGAGTTGCAACCGGACGAATAGCGATATTATACTTTTTAGGATCTAACCCCTTTGTATTAAACTTAGAAATAAAGATTCCTTCAAAACCTAATTTCTCAGCTTCAGCGATGCGCTGCTCGATTCGATTTACAGCACGAATTTCTCCAGAAAGCCCGACCTCACCAGCAAAAGTGATGTTTGTTTTTACAGCGATATCCTGTTGTGAAGAAATAATAGCGACGATGACTGCTAGATCTATAGCAGGATCTTCCACTCTTAGTCCTCCTGCAATATTTAAGAAGACATCTTGCGCACTCAATCTGAAACCAAAACGTTTCTCCAAGACAGCAAGTAACATACTTAATCTTTTAGTATCAAATCCAGTGGAAGTACGTTGTGGATTTCCAAAAGCAGAATTACTAACCAAGGCCTGCACCTCAATCATCATAGGACGTGCTCCCTCCAGCATTGCTGCGATAGACACCCCACTAACCGGAGCATCGCGTTGCGAAATCATAATTTCAGAGGGATTGGAAACCTCTCTCAGACCTGAACCCTGCATTTCATAGATACCCAGCTCTGAGGCCGAACCAAACCGATTCTTCACAGCTCTCAAGATACGATAAACGTGATGCCGATCGCCCTCAAACTGTAAAACAGTATCGACCATATGCTCTAAAACTTTAGGTCCAGCAATAGATCCATCTTTAGTAATGTGACCAACAATTAAAACTGGAGTACTCGTTTCTTTGGCAAACCGCAACAACTCTGCTGTACATTCCCGAACCTGAGACACAGAACCCGGCGCAGATTCTATCTGCGACGAATGCAGGGTCTGAATGGAATCGATCACGATTACATTGGGTTGCACAACTTCTATCTGTTTAAAAATATTTTGTGTAGACGTTTCTGTTAAGATATAACAATTCGCATTAGATGATTGCGACAACCGTTCCGCCCGCATTTTAATCTGTTGCTCACTCTCTTCTCCTGAAATATACAGCGTCTTTACCTGCGGAATGGATAATGCCAGTTGCAACATGAGCGTAGACTTCCCAATACCCGGTTCTCCACCGATTAAAACCAAAGAACCTGGAACAATCCCTCCGCCCAAGACACGGTTAAACTCCTGATCGGGTGTCAGGATACGTGATTCATCCTGATAAACGATTTCATGAATAACAGCCGCTTTATTTGCGCGCTTGGGTGACGATGTTAGCGATGTACTGCGCCATTCAGGGACTTTAGATCCTGATTTCTCTACCACTTCTTCTACGAGAGAATTCCATTGCTTACATGAAGGACATTGCCCAAGCCATTTTGCGGATTCAAATCCACAACTTTGACAGAAATATGCTGATTTTGTCTTTGCCATTGTACGAATTTACCACTTTTTAAACGGCAACATTTAGGTTATTAAAAAATCTTACAATATTTTGTAACAAGAATCAGAAGTTATCGACTTATCGAATATGAATTTGGAACAGGAGTTTATCATCCTTTAGAAAAAAATCAAAATATCGTACATAAAATCTGTAAAATATATACGGATCAAGAGGATATGCATAAAGATCTTTTTCAAGAAATAACGATTCAGCTTTGGCATTCTTATCCTAAATTCCGAGGCGAGGCAAAATTTAGCACCTGGGCATATCGAATTGGGCTAAATACAGCGATATCCCTATTTAGAAACAAAAAAAGGACTTTACCAATTATTCCCTGGGATCAAAATTTAGAAAAAATATCATACGAGGAATACGATCCAGAAAAAGATGATCAGCTCCAATATTTATATGAAGCGATCCACCATTTGAATGATATTGAAAAAGCACTCATATACCTTTATCTGGAAGATAGGGATTACACAGAAATCGCTGAGACACTTGGCATCAGCGAAGTCAATGCTCGCGTTAAAATGAACAGAACAAAAACAAAATTGAAAGAGATTTTAAAAAAGAAAGGAGCTTTGTAATGGATGAGTTAGATCAATTAAAAAAACAGTGGTTAAAGAATACAAATTTCACCAAAATTAATCAAACTGAAATAAAATCATTACTACATAAAAATTCCACTTCAATCGTGAAATGGATATTTATTATCAGCCTCATCGAATTGAGCTTAGGTATTATTTTATCTTTTATGTTTCCGAGTTCTGAAAGAGAGGAATCGGCCTTTTTTCAATATTTAGGGTATGTGTCAGAACTGGTATTTTATATTGGTATAGGATATTTTATATATAGTTTTTTTACTTCGTACTCCAACATATCCAATAAAAGCAGTACTAAAGAATTATTAATTAATATCATTACCACGAGAAAACACGTCGAAAATTATATAAAATTTAATATATATTTCATTATATATGCTTTTGTAATTGCTTTCTTAGAAATAATTATAAGAAAAATCGATGCAGATGTACATTGGGGGGCTAACTTTGTAATGATAATTCTCCTAGCAGTAATAATTGCTCTAATTACTCTAATATTTATTACCATTATAAAATTTTACTATAAAATCGTTTACAGAAGATTGCTCAAAAAATTGAATCATAACTACGAAGAGTTAACACGCTTAGAAGAGGAATCTTAGAAAAAAGAAATCTATTATTACCTTTACAAACTATGCGGCAGACTATTATTTTCTATCTTATATTCGTTAATCTTCTTACTTTTTTGCTTTTTATCTAGATAAACGAAAAGCGATAAATAAAACCAATAGAATCTCGGAGAAAACACTGCTAAGCTTTTGTGCCATTGGGGGTAGTTTAGGAGCATTTCTTGCCATGCAGTTATTTCGCCATAAAACCAAAAAGAGAAGCTTTCTGCTTCCCTTTTTTATTATTGTTATTCTACAGGTAGGGAGTGTCTATGGATATGCAAACTACCATTATGTGATCTAGTTTTCATTTTCTTTTAATATTCTTAAAAAATTTAACCCCATAAGCTTTTCAAGGTCCCACTGATTATAGCCCCTTTTCAGTAAAGCCTTTGTCAAATTCGGTAATTTACTTACATCTTCTAATCCTCGAGGGGCCGACTCTATACCGTCATAGTCAGATCCGATGGCAACATGATCAATACCAATTTTGCACCAGATAATCAATATGATCCAAAAGTAAAGACAAAGGCACATCAGCAATATGTTTATTTTCCACAGACAATACCCCATATTGATCAGAAGCAGAGAGGGTATAATCGCCTTGAAGACCAAATTGCTTCTTGTACAATTTTTTGACACGCTTTTCATAATTTTTATCCAGAAAACCAGAGTAAAAATTAACACCTACCACTCCCCCATTTTTCTTCAGAGCTTCCAACTGGGCATCTTTTAAATTTCGGAAATGAGGAGTTAATTTGTAAGCATTACTGTGCGACACCAGTACCGGTTTGTTCGCGACATCCAATACATCATAAAAAGTCTTTTCACCAACATGAGATAGATCTACCATCATGCCCAGTATATTCATTTTTCTAACAATATCCTTACCTAAGGATGATAAACCCTTACCATCCTGTGATGTCGTCTTGGACTCTTGAGCGGCCGCAGTAGCCCAAGATAAATCATAATTCCAAGTGAGCGTCATGTACCGGGCCCCTCGATCATAAAGAGCTACTAAATAGTCAATATTAGCCTCTATCATATTTCCACCTTCTATACCGATAAGCGCTGCTACTTTTCCAGTTTTTGTAATACGCTCAATGTCATCACTATTTTTAGCAAGCTCAATCTTATCGGGGTTTCTGTTCAGCACTTTTTCAAGAGCATCAATTTGATCATTAGCATGTTTAAAAGCTCCCGATTTCCATTTTTTATCATCCGACCATACCGCAAAGACCTGTACATCGATACCACCTTCAATCAATCTTGGAATATCAGTATGGTTTACCGTTAACCGCTGACTGATATCAAGACCGGGTAAGACCGATGTAATAATCACATCATTATGGCCGTCAACAACGATCATCTTTCGATGAATAGTTTCATAATCCTGTGCCTTCACAATTTCAATCCCTGATAACACGATTGCCAATGGTAAAATGTAATTTTTCATAAGAACTATTTTTTACCTGCTGCCATAGCTTCATAAATAGCGTCTTGAATCCTGCTTCTGATATTGAGGTTAAGTAATTTAGTCGAAACCTGAGGGTGAACACGATTTGACAGAAATATATAGACCAGCTGATTAGCAGGATCAATCCAAATACAAGTACCTGTATAGCCCGTATGTCCATAAACAGTTGCATTTGAAAGTTTTGACGGATACTCATTTTTCAGATTCGGATCCCAACGGTCAAAACCTAAACCTCTCCGACTTGTTAAGGATTGTTTTGATGTGAACAGATCCACTGTCTTTGTCTCAAAATAACGTTCTCCGCCATATTCACCTCTATTTAATAGCAGCTGTCCGTAAATCGCCAAATCATTTGCAGTAGCAAATAGACCAGCATGCCCCGCCACTCCGCCGGCCATTGCCGCTCCTTGATCATGAACATATCCTTGCAAAAGCACTTTTCTAAAGGAAGTATCCTGCTCCGTCGGAATAATATCCTGTTTTGCAAAACGATCCCTTGGGTTATAACCAGCGGTCTTCATACCTAATGGGCGATAGAAATTATCCTGCACATACTTTTGCATCGGTATAGCAGTTTGATGCTCCGCAACCTCTTTCATCACGTACATACTGATATCACTATATACATAATTTCCTTCAGGTTTCACCTCTGAATATAACATCTCAGGCCACATGACATCCCGGTAATAATTATTGACCAGATAACAGCTATCAGCCACTTTCACATGATGAGTCGGTGAATCATAAGATTGTAAATCGCCAGATTTCAAATTTCTATAAAAAGGAATAAAAGGCGTAAATCCGGCTTCATGTAACATCACACTCTTTAATCGGATATCCCTTTTATTTGTAGCCTTAGCCTGCCAAAGGTAGTCCCCGATAGGCTTATCTAAGTCAACAATCCCCTGTTCGGTCAAACGCATAATTACAGGAGTAGTACCTGCAATTTTACTTACTGAAGCCAAGTCAAAGATATTATGAATTGTTGTTGGTTCTTTTTTACTATAAGTATGATATCCGTAGCCTTTTTCAAATATGACCTGACCATTCTTAATGACCATGACCACAGCACCAGGTGTTGCCTTTTCAGCGATTGCTTCCGCTGCTATTTCATCTATTTTTTACTTAATCGATCGATGTTGATCTCATCATTCGCGGGCACTGCATATTGGATACGAGTCTGACTAGTCGCTTCGCCCATACCTTTCATAAAACTGCTGGAATAAGTTTTCTGTAGTTTATTAAAAGCAGATAGCCCCCCGAAAATTGTCATAGCTGCATTATTCTGCGTTTCGCGAGAAAAATGATCATTCCACAAAATTGGGACTTTCACATTATTCAGCAAAGACAATACATCCCCCTTCCCAAACACAGCAAGAATAATCTTCTTATTATTCATTTTTGCTTGAACAAGCTGTTCTATAAATGGAAATGTTAATGCTTCAGCCTTAACAGCCACAATAACAAGGTTGCTATATTTAATTTGTTCATCAAAACTCCCCAAACCTGCATAAGTTACAGCAGCATAACGGGATATCTGATCATTAAAATCACGGAATAAGCTAGAATCCTGTGTACAAACTGTAATCGTGTACTTGTCCAATTTACCTAAAGGAAGTACAGCGTCGATATTATTAAAAAGAACGGTTTCATTTTTAATAGTCGATTTATATTGCGCATTTACACGATTCATTTGGAGAAATCCTACTGCAAAAATCCCTGAAATTAGAAGTTTTATTCTACTTATCATCATCTGTTTAAAAAGGGTTTATATGTAAATGTACAAATAAAAGAAATACAATCATGCACAAAAACGCATGATCAAAATATTTACATTTAATAATCTTATCTTTGATATATGCCGGAGGTAGTAGAAAACAGAACCATTTTTTCATTGTTAGAAGTAACGCGTAGCATCCAAAAAACTATTGCTGAGCGTTATAAGAGTTTGTATTGGATCAAAGCAGAAATGAATAAACTCAATCATTACTCTCATTCTGGACACTGCTACCCGGAGCTTGTCGAAAAGACAGAAGGAAAGATTGTGGCCGAGATCCGATCCATTTTATGGAAAGCAGACTACCAAAGAATCAACACGCAGTTTCTCAAAATTGCGCAGGAACCTTTGCGAGAAGGAATTACTATGTTATTTCAAGCTAGTATTTCTTATGATCCGATGTATGGTTTAAGTTTACGAATTGTCGATATCGATCCCACTTTCACTTTAGGAGAACTAGAAAAAGAAAGAATAAATAGTATCAATAAACTAAAAGAAGATGGGATTTTTGATTTAAATAGAAATCTACCTTTTCCCACTTTACCCAAGCGGCTAGCAATTATTTCTGTCGAAACTAGTAAGGGTTTATCCGATTTCTATAAAATTATCAATCAAAACCCTTGGGGATATAAAATAGAACAAACCCTTTATCCCGCCTTATTACAGGGGGACAAGTCCGTTCCGTCAATCATCAAACAATTATCAGTCATTGCAGAGCGCTCCGATGCTTACGATGCGGTTGCCATTATTCGTGGTGGCGGAGGGGAAGTTGGCCTTTCCAGCTACAATAACTATTTATTGGCTAAAGCGATTGCAATCTTTCCACTTCCCGTTTTAACTGGCATCGGCCATTCTACCAATCTAACTGTGAGCGAGATGGTTGCTTATAAAAACGCCATCACACCAAGTGAATTAGCTGATTTTCTAATTCAGAAATTTCATAATTTCGCCATTCCTTTAGATCAACTGACAACGCGGATACTGCAAAACACCACAACGATTTTTAAAGGTGAAAATGAAAAATTAAAATCGCTTGCATCAGATATTAAATGGTCTTCACAGCGATCAATTCAGCAATCGAAAGTCGATTTAAACTCATTTGAAAAGGATTTAAAAATAAATATTGCCTACATCTTCCGTCAAAAATTTACCACCCTGATCATCTTGAAAAAATGATCCAATTGGCAGATCCTGTCAGACTTCTAAAAAAAGGATATTCCATTACACAGGTGAATGGAGAACTTCTTGTATCAGTCGATCAGATTAAAGATAACGATATATTGACAACGCAGGTTTGGGATGGTGAGATTATCAGTGTAACTCAAAAAATTAACAAAAATGGAAAATAAATATACATATACCGACGCATTTACAGAATTAGAAAAAATCGTCCAGGAAATTGAAACAGGTAATACAAATATTGATGCGCTTTCCGAAAAAATTAAAAGAGCATCAATATTGATTCAAATTTGTAGAGCACAGTTAACATCCACTGAAGAAGAAGTCAATCTTTTATTAAAGAACCTGACCCCTATCGAAAATGAAGAAGAATAACTAGTGTTTCAATAAGCGATGATAATGATTATCGAGATGTTTTCGCATCCCATCTCTAAAGGAGGAAACATCTCCTTCTTTCAGCAATACAATCAATTGCTTATGCGAAATAAAATCATTGGAAAAAAATTGTTGATTCAATAAACCACCATCGTGCACATATTGAAAAATTGGCAGTAACATCTCCTGGAATTCCATGAGCATCTTATTGCCTGAAATCTTATACAGCTTTCCATGAAAAGCGACTTCTTCCTGTATAAGGAATGATCGTCCGTCACTATTTGTCATCTCCATTTCAAGAATTTCTTCCAGCTCAGCAATATCAGTTGCCGTTACTCTGTCAAAAATTAATTCCGCCATTCCGACCTCCAAAGCGAGCCGCATTTCAAAAATATCTTTCAACGTATCATCATCCAGCATAGCCGGATGAAAAACTTTTTTTAAAGGAGTCAATAAGTTAGGATTCGTCAAAACTGCTCCCTTATTTTTTCGTGACTCAATTAACCCCATCATACGTAACCGTAAAAGAGCCTCTCTAATAACAGTTCTAGATACACCAAAACTTTCAGAAAGCTCCAATTCCTTTGGCAATGACTCTCCAATCTGAATATTACGAGCTCTAATTAAATCAATAATATGATTTTCTACTTTGTCTACTAAACTTGAAGTATCAATGCTCTCAAATTTCTCTAACATCGGACTTTTTATTATAATTTCTCACCATCTATCTTAGTCTGTACAAATGTTACACTTTTTTTATCATTTACTTGCTATAGTAGAGATAAAAGAATAATTTTAATCATTCAAATGTATGACATAATGCTTTATTGTATTTTTAATCAAAATAGAATATGTTGCTAACGACGTCAAGAGTAACAATATCGTGGGTAAACTCATAATAAATTAAAATACGTTATTAATTGAGCCTATCGAATATGTCACACAAATGATAAAAGGAAATAATTTAAAGACCAATTATAAAAAAATATTTACACTCATGAATAATCACAAATTACAGGGCTTAATTGCGGCGCCTTTCACACCAATGCTGGCAAATGGTGATTTAAATCTTGAATCTATCCCTGCTTATTATCAGTTACTGAAACAAAATCAGGTAGCTGGTGCATTTATCTGTGGGTCAACGGGCGAAGGTGTTTCATTAACCTTTGATGAAAGGGTAGCTATTATGCAAGCTTGGGCAAAAGCAACTGCCAGTGATAAAGAGTTTAAAGTAATTACACTAGTAGGTGGAACAAATATTAGAGAATGTTGTTTACTTGCCACAAAAGCTGAACAGATCGGTTTGTTTGGCATTTCATTTACTTCACCTTTCTATTTTAAACCTGCCAATGTAGAACAGTTAGCGAAATGCTGTGAGGAAATTGCAGCAGCTGCACCTAAAACAGCATTCTATTATTATCATATTCCAGTATTAACAGGTGGAAATTTTGCAATGATCGATTTATTGAAAGCAATTGATGGTAAAATTCCCAATTTTGTAGGAATAAAATATACACATGAGGACTTTATGGATTATCTCTCATGTCTAAATTTGCCAATCGCAAATATGATATGCTATGGGGCAGAGATGAAAACATGTTATCAGACTAGTCCTTGGTGCCAAAGGAGCTGTGGGAAGCACCTATAATTATGCTGCTCCTCTTTATCGAGCATTAATTGATGCATTTGATCAGGGAGATTTTGAAAAAGCAAATGCTTTACAGCAACAGTCAATTGATATGATCACTTTATTAGGAAAGTATGGTGGTATTGCTGTCGGAAAATCTTACATGAAACTCATAGGTTTAGATTGTGGAGCGTTTAGATTACCTGTTCGCAATATGACAGAAAAAGATTTTGAAAGATTTAAAGCCGATGTTGCATCGCTAAATTTTTCAAGTTTCAAATCAACTTATAACATGATGAAAACTATTCCTCTTATCTTAAGCACACTCTTATTTATGCAATTTAGCACAACAAAAAATGTAGAAGAGATCACTTGGTCTGTTTCGGACTCTCTACCCAAAACGATTACCGGTCAAGTGCAACTTGGTGTTGCAGGACCTGTTGTAGGAATCCACAGCAATCATTTACTGATCGCTGGTGGCGCAAATTTTCCAGAAAAGATGCCTTGGGAAGGAGGAATAAAAAAATACCAGCATACAGCATATATTTATGCTATAAAAGATCACAATTTACAATTAAAAAATACAATCTCGCTAAACACTTCTACTGCATATGCCGCAAATTGCAGTCAAGAAGAGGGAATTTATACCGCAGGTGGAGAAAATGAAATGGGAGTTTCTTCACAATTTCAGATCTATAGCTGGAACGGAGAACAAAACAACTTCCAAGTAAAAAAGCTTCCCGAACTTCCAATTCCTTTAAGCAATGCAAGCCTGGTGGCAGACGATAACAAGCTCTACTTAATAGGTGGAGAAAATGCGGCGCTTGTTTCAGATAAAATATACCTATACGATCAAAAATGGCAGGAGTATATGCGTCTTCCATATCCATTAACACATACTGTAGCACTTGTTAAAGATCACTTTCTTTATCTATTTGGAGGGCGTACCAGACAGCTTAATGCGATCAGTACATTATATAAAACCTGTTATAAAATTGACTTAAAAACAAAAGAGATTATCCAGATCGCCGATTTGCCAAAAGCTCTTTCTGCAGGAACAGGATTCGCAGATAATAAAGGTAACCTATTCTTAATAGGCGGTGATAATGGTTCAACTTTTCACAAAGTTGAACGGTTAATTCTAGATATAGCACAAGAAACGGCTCCAGATCGCAAAGAAAAATTAATACAAGATAAAGCAATCGTGCAATCCAATCATCCAGGTTTTACCAAAAATGTTTTGCAATATGATGACCAACTAAACAAATGGCATGTCGCCAGCACTTTACCGACAGGATCACCTGTTACCACAACTGCTGTCTTTCATGACCAACAAGTTTATATTCCATCGGGGGAAATTAAAGCAGGCATTCGATCTGCAGGAATATTAACAGGTACCATTAGATAACATCTAAATATAAACCAAATCATGATACAAAATAAAAAATATTATCCTTGGATTGTTGTTGGCCTACTATGGGTGGTTGCATTACTCAATTACATGGACAGGCAGATTCTATCGACCATGCGTCCGACGATGCAGGTCGATATCACTGAACTACAGTCAGCAACTGTCTTTGGACAATTAATGGCCATATTCTTATGGATCTATGGACTGATGAGTCCTGTTTCAGGAATACTGGCTGATAGACTCAATCGCAAATGGCTTATCGTAGGCTCTTTATTTGTTTGGTCATTAGTCACCTCATTAATGGGATACGCTACAACCTATCCGGAATTAATGATACTTCGCGGTATTATGGGCGTTTCCGAAGCCATCTATATTCCAGCAGGACTATCACTCATCTCGGATTTTCATTCTGATAAATCGCGTTCATTAGCAATTGGTATTCACATGACTGGTTTATATACAGGCCAGGCACTAGGCGGATTCGGGGCAACATTAGCAAGTTCTTATTCTTGGCACAGTACATTCAAAATATTTGGTTTAATAGGAGTATTATATGCTATTGTCCTCATGTTCTTTCTAGCAGAAGCTCCGGTAAGAACGAAAAAATCAGAACAAACAGAAAAACCCATCAATAGTTTCAAAGCTATAGGTATACTCCTGAGCAATATATCGTTTTGGGTCATCTTGTTTTATTTTGCGATACCAAGCTTACCAGGCTGGGCGACAAAAAACTGGTTACCGACTTTATTTTCAGAGAACCTCAATATATCGATGTCGCAAGCAGGTCCACTATCAACAATCACAATCGCGATATCCTCTTTCTTAGGGGTTATTTTTGGAGGTATATTATCTGACCGTTGGATACAAAAGAATGTAAAAGGCCGTATTTATACATCTGCAATTGGTTTATTATTAACAATTCCGGCTATGTTCTTAATCGGATATGGGCAACATATCTACCATGTTGTAGGCGCAGGATTAATGTTCGGTTTTGGCTTCGGCATGTTCGACGCTAATAATATGCCTATTCTTTGCCAATTTGTTCCGAGTAAATTCCGTGCAACAGCATATGGGATCATGAATATGCTTGGTGTTATGGCCGGTGCATTTATTACTAAAGTATTGGGGGCGTCTGCTGATGAAGGTAAACTAGGAAAAGATTTTGCGCTTTTGGCTGTCATTGTATTTGTTGTTGTCATCATTCAACTTGTTGTATTAAAGCCAAAATCAAATGCTTCGCTGGACTAAAAAAATAATTTTAATCACATCTATTATGGTGTATTCCTCCATCGCATTGTATGCTCAGAAAAGAGTGGCATGCATTGGCGATTCAATCACCAAAGGATTAGGTTTAAAAAAGGAGAATAAAACATATCCCCAACAACTTCAAGAGTTATTAGGATCAAATTTTAACGTCCAAAATTTCGGGTTTAGTGGTGCCACATTATTGAGCAAGGGACATAAGCCCTATGTCAAAACCCAGGAATATAAGCAAGCACTGGCATTTCATCCTGACATTGCGATTATAGCATTGGGCGTAAATGACACTGATCCTCGAAATTGGCCCAACTATGGCGATGAATTTGAACAGGATTACAGTACACTTATCAGTAATCTGAGAAAATCAAATCCCGATGTCTCCATATATATTTGTACCCTTACCCCTATTTTCAGCGGTCATACTCGTTTCTTATCCGGTACAAGGGATTGGCATCAAGCCATCACTGCGTTGATACCAAAAATTACCAAAAATAATCAAGTTAAACTGATCAACATCAATGAACAATTAAAGAGTAGAATCGATTTATTCGAAGATAACATACATCCAAATGTTGAAGGCGCGACCATAATCGCCAAACAGGTAAACCAAGCGATACAGGGAATCGTGCAACCTCTCTCCGTTAAGGCTAACTTTGGAGATCATATGGTATTACAACGAAACCGAGAAAACCCTATTTTAGGAAAAGCATCATGCAATACAAAAATAGCGTTAAGATTCGATCACAAAACCTATCAAACTCAGTCCGATGAAAATGGTGATTGGTCAATTCTTCTTCCCAAAAGAAGTGCCGGAGGTCCATATGATATTCATATCCAAACGGAACACGAAGAGTTAAAAATTAAAGATATACTTT
>NZ_ASZT02000024.1:0-52499 GCF_001006065.1 Sphingobacterium sp. IITKGP-BTPF85 | reverse complement strand
GAGTGATACAATAAAAGTAAAGCAGCTATTCCGTTAAAGAATAAGCTGCTTTACTTTGTCCCCAATTCAATGATTGGTAATAGACAATGATAAAAGCTCGCTTACTCTAAAATATGCTATTTTTTAACCATGTTTTAGTTTTACTTGCTTCTTGTCTTACCATCGTTATTGAATAAATTTGGAAGTTATATTTCTCTTTTTTATGTAAAAGTCTAAAACGCGTCCCGCTTCTAGGGGTCTATCGGTGCTCAAAATATCTGCGCCATTTTCAATAAAGCGGGCATATAGTTGATCTCCTTTTTGTTTAGCCTGGCGGTCTAAATTTCCTAGTGTACCTAATATACACATGATACCATGTTCATGAAGTAGCTCTATTAAGTTTTTATCCGCTTCTCTGGTGCCGAGAAAGGCAATAATGCGATTATCTGGAATATCTCGATCATTGAGCCGCACTAAATCTGCTTCATTTTTTATAGGTGCAGATAGCATGAGGTCAGGGGCTAAATTATGCACAACAGCAGCCTGATTTGCGGAATACGTAATGATTATGGCATTACTTTCAGCTTTTTGACTGCGAATAGCACGGATCACCAAATCATAGGGAACTCCTTGTTTAATATCTAAGGTGAAGATGACTCTACCTTTGCCCCATGCTAAGGCTTCTTCCAAGCTCGGAATTCGATAAGGGGTTAGCTTTCCATTAGGATCTTTTAATCTTAAACCTTTTAATTCATTTTTAGTTTTAGAATCTACTGATCCCGAGCCATTAGTTGTTCTGTTTAAGTTGCTGTCATGCATCAATATTAAAGCAGAGTCCTTAGTCAACCTAACATCACATTCCACAATGACAGGTCTGTAGCTCGCGTTAAATGCAAAAGTTTCTACTGCATTTTCAGGATAACCGGTTGTAGGGCCTCCTCGATGTAAGCTGATGAGCGGATATCGGTTTTCATCGTATGTTAAAAATTGATAAAGCTCCTCTGCTGTTTTTAAATTGAGTGTTTACTACCCGCCAGAACATCCGAAGATGTGCCGGTCCGAAAGCAGGATGCTAAAAGTGCGGTTGTAAAAATTAAAAAAGGGAAGAGATTTATTCTTCTAAACATACAGTGATTTGTTATTGGTTTTTCTTTAATAAAATGATGAGATCATCTATTGGCGTATTGATATGATCAATAATTAGATGAGCTTGTTGATAAAACGGTTCTCTTTCAGTTAATTTTTCAGTAATAAAATTAAATAGTTCCTCTTCAGTTTTACCGATTAAAATAGGTCTTTTATTCGGTTTTGACTGAGACAATCTATCAAATAGCGATTTTGGTGACATCTGTAAATATACCGAAATACCATTTTCATTCATCCACTGCATGTTATCAAAAAACATGGAGAGCCACCTCCGGTAGAAACGATTGCATTTTGTTGCGCAGTTTTTAGTAACTGCTTGCGTTCTAATTCTCTAAATTTTTCTTCCCCGTGCAACTGAAAATATTCTGTGATGGACATGCCTATCTCTTTGACAATTTCATCATCAGTATCGATAAAAGGTAACTCTAATTTACTTGCTAACTTTTTGGCTAAAGTGGTTTTTCCACTTCCCATATAACCAATTAAAAAAATAGGTTTTGGCATATTATTATTTATCTAAACTTAAGTATCGCTCTTCTATATCTTTTGCATCGGGTATAGCATTGTAATGCCATTTGTCGATTACGGTTCCTGATTTTAATAAAAGTACCCCAGGATTTGCACGGATCATGCTTTTCAACGGAATAAGATCAGCATAGAATATTTCTGAAATTAAGTGTAATTTATCACTTAGGTAGTCTGAATCTTCAGAAGAACTGGCCGTCAATAACACTATTCGTAGATTGTAATCTTCAGTTAATTTTGTCGCTATTTTATTGATTTTATCTAAAGCCTCTACATTAGCTTTGGACAGGTCTTTAGCAACAATAATTAAATTATAATAAGGATTATTGATTATTTCTTGGGTATGGTCATTTCCTTCAGCATCTGTAATCAGTAGATCTGTAATCGGAATCTGATAGCCTTTCTTCACCAATTTACTTTGCGGTTCGCCAACGATTTCCCAGTTTGTGTCTTCCCAGACTTTTTCAGACATGTAAATTTTATCGGTAATGGTTTTTGTTTCCCCCGTTTTAACATTTTTCATGCTGTAGATCTGTTCATAAACATCGCCTTCTTTTCCTTCAGGTAGAACCATTAGGGATGGGATATTATTACCGATTTTATAAGGTAAAAAATCTATAAACGGTAAATACATGAACGTATAGATTCCAACGCCAAAAGATAAGACTGCTGTAAATGTTGCTACGAGGCCACGATTGGTCGGATCTTTGATGAGTGGTGTAATTTGATTGCGGTAAACAAAAATGATTAAGATCAAAGCAAGCAATACGAGATCCTTGCCAAAGGACTGCCAGGGTGTCAACGGAATAGCGTCGCCAAAACAACCACATGAAGTAACAACTTCAAAAAAAGCAGAGTAAAAAGTAAGGAAAGTGAAGAAAATGATCAGCAGTAATAAACCCCACGCTACAAGCTTTTTGTAAAAACCTAACAAAAGCCATATACCCAATATTATTTCTAGTGCACAGACAACGATAGCAATCGCTGTAGCATAGTCATTTAAAAAGTCGGTATGAAAAACATGAAAATATTCTTCGAGTTTATAACCAAAGCCAGTAGGGTCATTCGCCTTTATAAAACCGGAGAAAATAAAAAGAAGACCTGTAAAGATGCGCGCAAAGCAAAGTAGATAGTTTGTTTTTTGCGATTTATTATTGATGACTGCTGACATAATTTTAGTTTGATTGAGCTAACCCCATTTTTATAAGTGCAAAAACGGCATAATTTAACATATCTTGATAATTGGCATATATTCCTTCGGAGGCGATGGTGGCGCCGTTATTGTCTTCAATTTGTTTCACACGGTGAATTTTCATGAGTATCAGATCTGTTAACGAAGAAATCCGCATATCGCGCCATGCTTCGCCATAATCGTGATTTTTAGCAAGCATAAGGTCACGTGTTTCATTTACTTTTTCCGTGTATTTTTCATTTACAAATTCTGGACTTAAATTTTCTTCACCATCTTCACCTAATTCGAGCTGAATCATACCCATAATACAATAATTGATGATACCCACATATTCTTCCAAAATACCTTCCCCAACTTTAGATACTTTTTTGACCTCTAAAGTACGAATGCGTTGTGCTTTAATATAAATTTGATCGGTTATAGAAGGAAGTCGCATAATACGCCAGGCTGTTCCATAATCTTTCGTTTTCTTGATAAATAAATCTTGGCAGTGCTCGATAACTGTATTGTATTCCTGAGTCGTATTCATAACTATTATTTGCGTATTTCACGAGAAAGTGAGTGAACTATTGTTACAAATATAATTAGAATTAACCATTTTTATACGTCACAATTATGTCCAATTTAGCTGAATATCGCTAATAAAAAATAAAAATGTTGATATTTGATTTAAGGATTTATCGCTTGAGTATCGGTAAATTATAAAAGGATGACAGATGATAATTAAAAAACCTGAAATAAGAGAAGTTAGAATTACCCGCTACATACAGCCTTTTCGTGAAGGAGGTTCTTTGCCGGCATTGGCCGATGCAGATGATGGCTTTAGTTACGTGATTAAGTTCAGAGGTGCCGGACAGGGAAAGAAAGCTTTAATTGCAGAGTTGATAGGCGGAGAGATTGCCCGTGTTCTTAATCTCAGAATGCCTGAAATGGTTTTTGCAGATTTGGATGAATCTTTTGCCAGAACCGAACCTGATGAGGAAATTCAAGATTTATTAAAATTTAGTGTTGGCAAAAATCTAGGTGTTCATTTTTTAAATGGGGCCATTACTTTTGATGCCAATGTTGATCAGATAAGTCCTGAAGAAGCATCTCGAATTGTCTGGCTCGATGCGTTGTTGATGAATGTTGATCGTACGGTCCGTAATACAAACATGCTGATCTGGCATAAAGAATTATGGTTGATTGATCATGGAGCTTCCTTATATTTCCACCATAGTTGGGACAATTGGGAAGAGCAAGCTATAAAACCCTTTGTGCAGATAAAAGATCATGTGTTATTAAAGAACGCCAACCAAGTTGAATCGGTGGACCGACAATACCGTTCTTTATTAACCGAAGAAGTGATCCGTAATATAGTGGATATCATACCAAGTGAATGGTTAGTTGATGAATCGAGAGATTTATCTGCAGCTGAGGCGGGAGAAGTTTACGTGTCCTTTTTGATGAAGCGCTTAGCACATGCTGATCATTTTTTAAATCAAATTGAAGATGCCCGAAAAAACATTATATGAGTATGCGGTGGTACGCTTAGTACCACGTGTGGAGCGTGAAGAGTTTATTAATGTTGGTGTGGCGTTATATTGCCGGAAATACCGATTTGCAAATGTTCTGTTTGATATCGATGAAGTGCGCGCCAGATCTTTATTTCCGGATATGGATATAGAAATGATAAAGGCTCATCTTGAATCTTTTGTGAAAATATGTACAGGAGCAAAAGATGGTGGCAAATTAGCTGCGTTGGATCAGACAGAACGTTTCAGATGGTTGACCGCCAATCGAAGCACAATTATCCAGTGTTCTCCGGTACACCCCGGATTATGTGAAGATCCGGCAGAAACTTTACAACTTCTTTTTAACAAGCTGGTTTTATAAATTGTATATTTTATCTACCATATAAGTATAGTATATTTGTACTATTACATAAAGGGATTACACCCATGAATGATTTTTACGAACACATTTATCAAAAACAATTGGAGGTATTTGAAATGCCTTCCAATAAAAAAATATCAGGCTGGGCGGTAGGGATCTTAGATCTGTTATTTCCAGAGCGAAATGCAGGTGGGATAAAATCTGTCGCAGAAGTGCAACTTGCTTTTCAGCAAGCTGAGCTTGAATTAGAGCAACTGTTAAGTAAATCAAAGGCTTGTGAAGCATGTGATCACTCGCTTGTTGCACGTGATTTTTTTCAATCATTACCACAATTATATGAATTGATGTGTTCAGACGCTGACGCTTTAATCGCAGGCGATCCGGCGGCAAAGAATCAACGGGAAGTTATTCGTACATATCCCGGTTTTTTCGCAATAAGTATTTTTCGGATCGCAAATAGACTTCACCGTCTTGGTGTTCCTTTGATACCCCGTATTTTAACAGAGCACGCGCATTCGAAGACGGGTATTGATATTCATCCGGCAGCAACTATCGGCCATCATCTTTATATTGATCATGGTACAGGTTTAGTCGTAGGTGAAACCTGTGTTATCGGTAATTATGTAAAGCTTTATCAGGGGGTGACGCTAGGCGCATTGAGTGTAGAGAAAATTTTATGCAATGTGAAAAGGCATCCTACAATCGAAGATCATACCATTATTTACTCGGGAGCAACCATATTAGGTGGCGATACTGTTGTAGGCCATCACTCCGTTATCGGGGGAAATGTGTGGTTGACAAATTCTGTAGAGCCTTATACAACTGTCTATCATCAAGCAAATTCTAAATTTATAGATTCCAAACCTTTAATTTAATATGGGAAATATCATTGATACCATTGGCAATACTCCTTTAGTTGAAATCACAAAATTTCATAGTAATCGAAATGTGAAGATTTACGCTAAAATGGAAGGAAATAATCCTGCAGGTAGTGTAAAAGACCGTGCTGCATTGAATATGATTCGATCGGCTATGGAAAGAGGTGAAATTACGAAGGATACAAAGTTGATTGAAGCAACGAGTGGAAATACGGGTATTGCACTCGCTATGATTGCAGGTATTTATGGCCTAAGTTTAGAACTAGTAATGCCCGTTACTTCTACGCGCGAACGGACATTAACGATGCAGGCATTTGGTGCACAGGTCACATTATTAGAGAGCATGGAGATCTGTCGTGATTATGCGGAAGATAAAGCTGCCACAGGAGATTATTTTATTTTAAACCAGTTCGCAAATCCCGATAATTATAAAGCACATATTAAAACTACAGGTCCGGAGATCTGGCGTGATACCGGAGGAAAGATTACACATTTTGTTAGTGCAATGGGTACTACAGGTACGATAATGGGGAACTCTATATATCTGAAGGAGAAAAATCCGGAAGTACAGATCGTCGGTTGTCAACCAACTGAGGAGTCATCCATTCCGGGGATTCGTCGTTGGCCTGAGGAATATCTTCCGAAGATATTTGACGCTTCTCGTGTCGACCGTATTCTAGATATCTCGCAGAAAGAATCTACTGAGATGGCTCGTGAGTTAGTGAAAAGGAGGGTATATTTGCAGGTATGAGTTCCGGAGGAGCATTTGCAGCCGCATTGAAGGTAGCAAATGAAATTGAAGAAGGAACTATTGTATTTATTGCATGTGATCGGGGTGACCGTTATTTAAGCTCAGACTTATTTGCCTAAGTAGCATTTTTATAATTTTAAAAAAAAGAGTCATCCGTCCGGATGACTCTTTTTACCTTGCTATTTCATTTTCTAGATCTTTACTTTTTAAAAAGATTTGATGATTCTCTACTTGAAGTTATCAACATTGTGAATTAATATTGTTGATAACTATAGGGCTTGTATTTTATGTTATCCACATTTTATAACAAAAATGTGAATAAGGTATTTGCCGGATTTATTGCTTTGTGGCTGATTAAATGGTATTTAATGCTGTATTTTTTAAATTTAGGTTTTACAAAAAAAGTATTAAACATTTATACTTCTTTTGATAATCTTTTTAAACTCATTTATACTGTCCATAAATAACTAGAATATATGTGAATAGCCAAGTGTTAATAAGTGGAGTTTACTACAATTATTAACACGTTATGTTAGTTATTAACATTAAATTGTTAATAACTTATTGCAACTAAACATCTGTTACACGGTAAAAAAACTCTTCAACTTTTACTTTCCTGGTAATGAGAAATTTAACTATTTTTTTTATAAAAGGATATATTTTTCTTTTTAGACAACTTTAATTTGATATAACTTAGTTGGTGTACATAATACAGCCTTAGTGTTTTGTATACATTACCAATTTAAACCGATTAAATTAAATAACGGTCTTGTTTAATAGACTATTGGTATACTTCCAATAGAAACAGTCTGTTTACCTAATTTAATTAACATCAACTATTTTAAACCAAACTAAAAAATTATGAGCAATCTTAATTTAGGTCAACAGCAATGGAAGAAAGCCTTTTGGATGGGAGCTATCGTCTCTTTATCTACAATCTGCCAATCACCAGTGCTTGCAAATCCAAAGAGTTTAACTTTTATGAGTTCGGCTCAAGAAAAGATTTCAGTTAGTGGCATTGTCACTAATACAGATGATGGTTCACCAATTGAGGGTGTCACTGTATCTGTTGTAGGGACAAATATCGCTACCAAGACAAATCAAAAAGGGGAGTACGTTTTGACAAATGTTCCAAGTGACGGAAAGTTGAATTTTCGAATGATCGGAATGACTTCTACAGATGAAGAAGTTAAAGGAAGAACCAGCATTATGGTGAGTCTCATTAGTTCCAGCGCCAACCTAGAAGAAGTGGTTGTCGTTGGTTATGGGGTGCAAAAGAAGGAAACTGTTACAGGATCTGTAGTCGCTGTAAAAGGTTCTGAACTATCAAAATCACCAGCTCTCAATGTTTCCAATGCTTTAGCAGGCCGGGTGCCGGGGGTAATTGCGACGAATGGATCTGCAGAACCCGGCTATGATGGGTCAACTATAAGTATCCGCGGAACCAATACCTTAGGAAATTCGAGTCCACTAATTGTTATTGATGGAATTCCCGCGCGCCAAGGTGGTTTTGAACGATTAAATCCGGCAGATATTGATAATATTTCAGTTTTAAAAGATGCCTCTGCAGCCATTTATGGTGCCAGAGCGGCAAATGGAGTTATTTTGGTAACGACAAAAAGGGGAACAAACGGAAAACCTAAATTATCGTATAATTTTAATAAGGGATTTTCACAACCGACGGTCATTCCAAAACTGACAGATGCCGTTGAATATTCCGAATTGCGAAACGAACTCGAGATTTATAAATTACCGGTAGCAGAGTGGGCAGCGGCACAAAATGCCTTCAAAACGACCGGTACTTTTATCCGTCCAAACAGTACAACCGTTTCCGCTCCTTTTACACCAGAAGATGTTCAATTATTTAAAGATGGCAGCGATCCCTGGGGACATCCTAATACAGATTGGTATGGGGAAACCTTAAAGAATTGGTCTCCTCAAGAGAAGCATAATGTCCAGATTACCGGAGGAAATGATGCGGTGAAATATCTAACTTCAATTGGATATCAGAATCAAGATGCCTACTATAAAAATCTGCAACCGGATATAAGCAATATGACTTAAGAATTAACTTGGATGCCAAGATAAGTAAATACATCACAACCAAATTTGGAGTTTTGGGGCGTCAAGAAAATAGAAATTTCCCAACCAAAGGAGCGGTACCATCTTTAGAATGTTGATGCGAGGTAACCCTACACAACCTGCTTATTGGCCAAATGGAATGCCTGGACCTGACATTGAAAATGGTGAAAATCCGGTGGTGATCACGACTAACGAAACAGGTTATGAACGCGATAAAAGATATTATTTTCAAACCAATGGACAGATTGATATCACAATTCCTTGGATAGAAGGTTTGAAGTTTTCTGGTAATGCAGCTGTCGATAAATACATTAAGAAAATTAAACGTTGGGAGACGCCGTGGTACCTGTATACTTGGCAGGGAGCTTATGAAGCTGATGGAGTAACTCCACAATTGGTACCGGGCAAAAGAGGTCCGGCAGATCCACGGTTAAACCAATCTGATGAAGATCAGTTGAATATATTGCTGGGCGGTGTGCTGACTTATGATAAGGTCATTGGTGATCACACGTTCAATATACTAGCTGGGGTAAACAGAGAAACAATCCAAAATGATAACTTTTCAGCTTATCGACGTTATTTCTTGTCAGATAATATTGATTATTTATTTGCTGGTGGTGATGCTGAGAAGAATAATGATGGTAGTGCATGGCAGCGAGCAAGATTGAATTATTTCGGAAGGGTAAATTACAATTATAAATCGAAATACATTGCTGAGTTGCTATGGCGTTATGATGGTTCTTATATGTTCCCTCAGAAAACGCGTTACGGATTTTTTCCTGGCGCAATGTTGGGATGGGTAGCATCAGAAGAAAAGTTTTGGAAAGATAATATCAAAGTTGTCAATTATTTTAAAGTTCGTGCTTCTTACGGTCAGATGGGTAATGATAATGTTGAATATGATAATATTCTTCAAGAATATCAATATTTTTCAACGTATAAATTTGGATCTTATATTCTTGGCGATGAAATGATTAAAACTCTATACGAAAGCCGTGTCCCAAATAATTTCATTACTTGGGAGGTTGCTAATAACTATAATTTAGGTATTGATGCGCAGCTTTTGGGGGGCAAGATTAACTTTGAGTTTGATGTTTTTAAAAATAGAAGAAACTCAATCCTATGGAGACGTAATGCATCTATTCCTCAAAGTACGGGTATGACGCTACCTGCTGAGAACATCGGCAAAGTTGATAACAAAGGATGGGAGTTTAATTTAGGTTATCGCGATCAGAAAGGCGATTGGGGATATAGTGCTTCCATCAATGGCGGGTATGCTAAAAATAAAATTGTATTCTGGGATGAAGCTGCTGGAGCACCATCTTGGCAGCAGACAACTGGTAGAGTGATCAATTCCGGGTTGTATTATCAATATGATGGTGTATTTAAAAGTCAGGAAGAGATCAACTCTAATACCTTGGATTATTCGGCAATTACGAATAATCTAAGACCTGGTGATATGAAGTATAAAGATTATGATGGAGACGGAAAGATTACGCCGGATGATCGTGTGCGGACAAATAAGAATACTAATCCAACTTTTCAAGGTGGTTTGAATCTGGGATTACGGTATAAGAATTTTGATCTATCCATCTTATTTCAAGGGGCTATGGGTGGAGAAGTTCGGATAGCGACAGATGAATCTGGTGCAATTGGTAATTACTTACATGAATTTTACGAAAATAGATGGACGATCGATAATCCTAGTTCTGAACATCCGCGTATCACCGATCGTTCGGATCAGTATTATTCCAAAGACAATACCTATTGGTTGCATTCAAACAATTACCTGCGTCTAAAAAATGTGGAAATAGGATATAATCTAAGTGCGAAACTTGTGGAACGCTTAGGTATTTCAAGTTTTAGAGTTTATGCGAGCGGTATGAACTTAGTTACTTGGTCCAAATTGAAAATGTATGATCCTGAATCGACTAATACTTTAGGACATTACTATCCTCAAGCTCGATTAATCAACACCGGGATACTTTTATCTTTTTAATTCGCTATCATTATGAAAACAATAAAATTATTTTATATACCGATTTCTGCATTATTATTTACAGGATTATTTGCCAGCTGTAATGATGATTTTGTCAATACCAAACCATTGGCAGAGGTTCC
The DNA here is from genome assembly GCF_001006065.1 of Sphingobacterium sp. IITKGP-BTPF85. NCBI lineage: Bacteria > Pseudomonadati > Bacteroidota > Sphingobacteriia > Sphingobacteriales > Sphingobacteriaceae > Sphingobacterium > Sphingobacterium sp. IITKGP-BTPF85. Next base: position 41,950 of record NZ_ASZT02000024.1, on the reverse strand, counting down.
AAAAGAGCTTGTATGGACTGATGCAGGACTCGCTCAAGCATTTGTAAATGATCTATATAATGGATTTGGACAGGGAGGTTTTAATGAACAGATGTTAGCTTCGTTAACAGACGAGTCCATGTTTACCCATCCGGGTAGAGGAATCAATACCATTACGGAGAGTAGGTCCAATCCAGCGGATCAGGCTGGATTGTTGATTCATATGAGTATGGGAATATGTACAAGCGTATCCGCGCGACTAATATTGCGATCGAAAATCTTATTACGCCAAAATTCAATAATGAAGCGCTAGCGAAACAGATGTTGGGAGAGGCTTATTTCTTAAGAGCCTATTACTATCAGCAACTTTTGCGTTTCTATGGTGCAATTCCATTGATTACCAAGATTTATACGCTTGAAGATACGGATTATACTGCTGCTCGAAATACGTATGAAGAGTGCGTCAATTTCATTGTTAAAGATTGCGAACAGGCAGTTACTTTATTGAGTGGGGTGGCAAAAGTAGATGGTCGTACCAATGAGGCTGCAGCTTTAGCTCTAAAAGCTCGTGTGTTACTTTATGCGGCTTCCGATTTGCATGATGTACCAACGGCAAAGACCAAATCTTCAACTATATCAGCATATGCTAACCCAGAACTGCTAGGTTATGTATCTGGAAATCGTACAGAGAGATGGACAAAAGCTAAAGCAGCAGCAAAGGCGGTGCTGGATAAATCTGAACTGGCATATAAACTAAACTTATCAGAACCGGTTTCTCCTTTAGAAGGGAGAGCAAATTATATCGCGTTAGCGATGGGAGGGAATTCAAAAATTGCCGATGCTGATGCAAAACGGGATTTAATTTTAGGAAGATTCTTTAATGACTTGAAAGATGAAGGTGGTGCTTATGTAGGGCGTAACAATGGACCTAATGGCTATCATAACTGGGCAGGGAATAGTCCTACGCAATTGCTGGTTGATGATTATGAAACTTTGTCCGGTGAAAAATTTAATTGGAATAATTCTGTTCACGCAGCAAACATATATACCAATCGTGATCCTCGCCTTGGAGCTTCTATATTATATGACGGTGCTACTTGGAAACCAAGAACAGATGATGTTAAGAAGAGAGATCCTGCGAATCAAATCCAAACAGGTCAATATGAGGTAATCAATGATAAGGGAGCGAAAGTCATCCAGTATGGGTTAGATACGCGTAATTCTCCGGTTGAAGATTGGAATGGTAGTTATACGGGATATTATATGCGTAAGTTTGTTGATGCGGATCCTGCGATTGTTGATCAAAATACCAGACAACGTGTGCCGTGGCCAGTACTTCGTTATACTGAGGCCGTACTGAATTATGCAGAAGCTTGTCTTGAATTGGGAGAGGATGCTGAAGCACGTACATGGCTCAATAAAATTCGGTTCAGATCCGGAATGCCTGCAATTGATAACGATGAATCTGGACAAAAATTAAAAGATCGGTACCGTAATGAAAGACGTGTTGAATTGGCTTATGAGGAACACCGCTTCTTTGATACACGCCGTTGGATGAATGCCAAGGAAACGATAGGGAGACAAGTTACTTTAATTAATATTTTTGGGACTTTAAAAGCGGGTAAGCTTGTGAGTCTTTACCAATATAATACAGACAATTATAGCTACTCTTATAAAGTGAATACAATTGCACCTGGGATAGAAAATAGAAATTGGTTGGATAAAATGTATTTCATATCCATTCACCGAGATGAAATGAATAGAAATACCAAGTTGATTCAAACCCGGGTTACTAGTTTTAATTAGCTAATTAATAAATGGGTTATCTTGAGTAAGTCATGACTTTAATTATAAAAGTTTCATCGTGCTTATTTGAGATAACCTTTTTTTTGTTAAAATAAATGAATGCGAACCAATTGTTCCCATTCGTCGTCAAGTGAGCCTATAAATTCAGATTTCTTAGCTCGGTTATACCAGTAGCGTGCATTCCAAAGATCTTTTTCTTTGCGGTGTAGGTAAGCATGCACATGTGCCGATTTTGAATCTTGTAGATGATCGATTAAATCATGGGCTTTTTGCCAATCACCTTTTTTATCCCACCAAAGTGATTCGAGCCATATAGAAAGTTCAGACGGTGGAACTGCCAATACGGTGGAAGATGAAAATTTTTCAAATGTTAACATGCTTCTAAAATAGCGAATAATGTCAACATAAAAGGGTGATTTTATTAAAATCACCCTTTTATGTTATTTAAATCTGCTTGCTAATGCGGCTAATTTTGAAGCCATATCAGTCTCAGGTTCTTTTTCTTTTCGCTCTTTGTTGTGACTTTTTGGCTCACGCTTCTGTTTTGGTGATGAGGTTGCGTCATTTGTTTTCATAGAAAGGCCGATACGATTTCTTTTCTCATCAATTTCGGTTACTGTAACCTCTACATGTTGTTGTACTTTTACTACTTCGTGCGGATCAGAAATAAAACGGTTCGACAGTTGCTCAAATGTACCAGTCCATCTTGGTGAACGCCAATATCAACGAAAGCACCAAAATTGGTAATATTAGTGATGATACCCGGTAATTTCATTCCTACCCTTAAATCCGATACTGCATTTACACCATCAGTAAAAGCGAAAGCTTCGAATTTTTCACGTGGATCCAGTCCTGGTTTTGCCAATTCGGCGATAATATCATTCAGTGTCGGAAGACCAACTTCATCTGAAATATAATTTTTTAGTGGTATTGTTTTCCTTAGTTCGGCATTATTCAACAGCTCCTGAACACTTGTTTTAAGATCTTTAGCCATTTGCTCGACTAATTTATAGCGTTCAGGATGTACTGCTGATGAATCTAAAGGATTTTCAGCATTGCGAATTCGTAAAAATCCGGCGGCCTGTTCAAAAGCTTTATCTCCCAACCTAGGTACTTCTTCAATTCACGACGTGATTTGAAAGGTCCGTTTTCTTTTCTGTAATTGATGATTGATTGTGCCAAAGCAGGACCTAAACCAGATACGTAAGCTAGAATTTGTTTTGATGCGGTATTTAATTCAACACCTACATTATTCACACAGCTCATAACTGTATCGTCTAGTGAGCTCTGTAATTTGTTTTGATCAACGTCATGTTGATATTGTCCTACACCGATCGATTTTGGATCGATTTTCACTAACTCTGCTAACGGATCCATCAACCTGCGACCAATAGAGACAGCGCCACGCACCGTAATATCCTGATCCGGGAATTCATCTCGTGCAGTTTCTGATGCAGAATAAATAGAAGCGCCACTTTCATTAACCATCACAATAGTAACTTGATCTAGATTCAGTTTACGGATGAAATCTTCTGTTTCCCGACCTGCTGTACCATTGCCGATAGCAATGGCTTCGATATCATATTTTTTACCAAGTAAGGTATAGTCCGCGTTGCTTCTGCCAGACCTCCGGCACCACTATGTGGAAATATAGCAGTATTTTCTAGTAAAGCACCTTGCTGATCCAACACGACAGTTTTACAGCCCGTTCTAAATCCAGGATCGATTGCTAAAATTCTTTTCTGTCCTAATGGGGCCGCCAAAAGTAGTTGACGTACATTATCTGCAAATACTTTGATAGCTTCTTCATCCGCTTTCTGACGTGTCAAAACTCGAATTTCAGTTTCCATAGAAGGTTTTAATAGTCTCTTAAAGCTATCTGTTAAGGCTAAGCGAACTTGCGCAGCTGCTTCATTATTCGCTTTGATATAAATGTGGTCAATTGCAGGAATAACTTCTTCTTCAGCAACTTCGATATCCAAATAAAGAAGTTCCTCTTTCTCACCACGTCGCATGGCCAAGACACGATGTGAAGGTGCATTTTTTAATGATTCTGACCATTCGTAATAATCTTTATATTTTAATGCAGCTTCTTCTTTTCCTGGAACTACTCGAGATACAAATTGACCTTTGTCCACAAAAATTTTACGCGCTTTATCTCTTACTTCAGCATTTTCAGCAATAGTCTCTGCAATAATATCGCGGGCACCTGATAGTGCCTCCTCGATCGAGTTGACACCTTTTTCTTCATCAATAAGTGATGCCGCTAAATCGGTGAAATCTGTACGTTCCTGCGCTAATAGCAGGTCAGCAAGCGGTTGCAGTCCCTTTTCTCTGGCCATACTTGCACGTGTTTTACGCTTAGGCTTATAGGGAAGGTAAATGTCTTCTAGATTTGCCATCGTCTCTACATTCTGGATTTTTAACGCTAGTTCTGGAGTTAATTTTCCTTGATCTGAGATGGATTTTAAGATGGCTTCCCTTCTTTTATCTAAGTCACGTAATTGCTGAATACGGTCACGGATGGTCGTAATTTGTACTTCATCTAGACTGCCCGTCATCTCTTTTCTATAACGTGAGATAAAGGGTACAGTAGCACCTTCATCTAATAATCCGATTGTTGTTTGTACTTGTTTTTCGCTAATCGCTAATTCCTTCGAAACTATAATTTCGTGTGTCATAAATAGGGAATGTAATATTTATTAAAATAGAAAGCTGCTGGAAATAATCCAACAGCTTTATTTGACGATATCTTATTGAAAATAATAGGCTTAAACTTATGCTTCTTTAGAAGGCTCTTCTGCTTTTTTAGCTGGATCAACTGCTGTTTTTTCAACAGATTCAGTTGTATTATCCTCAGTTGCCGCTGTTTGTCCGTTATCTGCAAAATGATCGTTGTAACCATATTGAAAATGGTTTGGCTCTTCACCATATTCAGGCTGACGGCTATACTGCATAGTCCCTTCAGGTGGTGTAAACTGAGGCGTCTTCTTTTCGGATTCTTCTTTGTTTTCAGCTTCAGCTTCTTCTTTTACTTTTTGTTCTGCTGCTTGAGCTTCTGCCAAAGGATTTTCCTCTATTTTTAAATCAATGTCTTTTTCGAAATTATTAATTTGATCGGAAATTTCTCTTTTGATACCTTCTGAAGCATCTTTAAACTCTCTGATCCCACGCCCTAGACCTCTTGCCAATTCAGGAAGTTTTTTACCCCCAAATAATAAAAGAGCGATGACCAGAATCAACATCATTTCTGATGTTCCTATGTTAAGAAATGCAAATATTTGACTGTACATTTTACTATCGTTTTAATAAATTATAAATGCTAAGTTACAGCAATATTTTAAAAATGAAATAGTGTTTAAGGAAATATTAACATTTCAATTGTAAAAATTTAGTGTGCTAATTTGACATTTTCATTATGATTTATTGATAGATAAGAAATGTAGGATTGGGAAAAATCTCGTACTTTTGGAATCTTTTCAAATTAAGTAGCGGGAAAATATGTTGAAGCGATTAAAATCTTACAAGCCTTATTATTGGAGCACTTTTATACTGGCAGGACCAGTTGTGATCTCCCAACTTGGTCATACCATGGTACATATGGCAGACAGTGTCATTGTAGGGCATTTTGCAGGTACAGTTCCTTTGGCTGCGGTATCATTGGTCAATGCGGTCTTTATGGTCGTTATGGTTATTGGTTTGGGTATTGCTTACGGAATTACCCCATTAATTGCTCAGGAAAATGGACGTGGTAATAAAGAAGAATGTGCCAAGTTGCTTTCGAATAGTATTTGGATGAATGCCATAGCAGGGATACTCTTATTTTGCCTCGTATATTTTGGTTCTATGTTGGCTATTGATCATCTAGACCAAGATCCTGCGGTGGTAAAAGAGGCGAAACCTTATTTACTTATTCTGAGTTTATCTATTTTTCCTTTGATGATTTTCAGTGCATTTAAGCAATTTGCTGAAGGTTTAGGTTTTACTAAACAAGCCATGAATATTACTATATGGGGCAATGTTCTGAACATTATCTTGGCCGTTATTTTTGTTAAAGGAATGTTTGGTATCAAACCTATGGGAGTCAGTGGGGTAGGATACAGTACGTTGATCGACCGTATTATGATGATGGTCGTCATGTTGTTCTATGTTATGAAATCTTCTTATTTTCAGCCTTATATCAGTAAATTTAAACTATGGGCTGTTGATCTTATCCGGGTTCGAAAAATCTTAAAAATAGGAGCACCTGTTGCCATGCAATATGTCTTTGAAATCGGCGCATTTGCAGGGGCCTCATTGATTGCTGGTACTATTGGTGCTGTTGAGCAAGCTTCACATCAGGTTGCTATTCAATTAGCTGCTATGACTTATATGATGGCAAGTGGAATTGCGGCGGCTGCAACTATTAAAACAGGGAATAGCTTTGGTAACAAAAACTTCTTTCGTTTACAGCGTTTTGCAGTTTCCTCTTATCAATTGGTTTTAGTATTTATGATACTGACGGCTTCACTTTTTGCTATCTTTAATAACTACCTTCCTTTTATTTTTACGCAGGACATGGCAGTCGTTACTATTGCAGCTCACTTGTTGATTATAGCTGGATTATTTCAGCTTTTTGATGGAACTCAGGTTGTAGGTTTAGGCATATTAAGAGGTATGGGGGATGTCAATATCCCGACATTAATCACTTTTATTGCCTATTGGATCATCGGATTGCCAAGTGGATATTTTATGGGAGTTCATTTAGGAATGGGCGTAGAAGGAATCTGGTATGGTTTAACTTTGGGCTTGCTCACATCGTCTGTTTTATTATACTGGCGTTACCGTATTGTAATTCATAAACATTTGAATGCTTAGCATAACAAAAAGGCTTCTTTTAATTTAAAAGAAGCCTTTTTGTTATGCTATAAAACGTTAGATTTCGCGATTAATATCCCAGTTCTCTAAATAATCGGCCACTCTTTTCAAAAATGTTCCTCCCAATGCTCCATCTATGACACGGTGATCATAAGATAGCGAAAGATACATCATCTGTCTGATACCAATTAGATCACCATGTTCTGTTTCAATAACAGCAGGTTTCTTTTTAATAGTACCAACGGCCAGAATAGCTGCTTGAGGCTGATTGATAATGGGGGTACCCATGATATTTCCAAAAGCACCAATATTAGTAAAGGTAAATGTCCCACCTTGGGTATCATCAGGTTTTAACTTGTTAGCACGTGAGCGATTAGCCAGATCATTGACAGATTTGCTAAGTCCCACTAAGCTTAATTGATCTGCATTTTTGATTACAGGAACAATTAGATTACCATTTGGAAGTGCGGCGGCCATTCCAATATTGATATTTTTCTTTTTGATAATATGATTCCCATCAACAGAAATATTAACCATAGGGAAGTCTTTTAGCGCTTTAGCGATTGCTTCAATAAAAATAGGAGTGAAGGTGATATTTTCGCCATCTCTCTTTTTATACACCTCTTTCGCCTTATTGCGCCAGTTGACCAAATTAGTAACATCTGCTTCCACAAAAGAACATACATGTGGTGAAGTCTGTACACTTTTCACCATATGATCTGCGATGATCTTGCGCATACGGTCCATCTCGATGATTTCATCCCCGCCTGAATTTATAGTATGAGCAGTTTCAACTGGAGTTGCAGCATACTGTTCTTTTTTCTCGGGAACAACAGTTGCTACTGGTTGAGTTGCACGTGTGCTAGTATAATCAGTGCCAGTCTGCTCTCTTTTGCGTGTTACATATTTTAAAATATCTTCTTTGGTTACACGTCCCTCAGAACCTGTTCCAACAACCTGATCTAACTCTTGTTGACTTAAGCCTTCATGAGAAGCTATATTTTTGACTAAAGGAGAATAGAATCTAATTCCATTATGAATGCTGGACTGATGATTTTCAATAGCAGGTTGAATCTGATTTAATCCTGGTATTTCTATTTTTTATCTTCAATCTGAATCGTAGTCGGAGTAACTTCTATTTTGTCTTGATTTTTCTCTAATGCTGATTGTGTATCTACTGTTGGAGATTCTATTCCATCTTGGTCACCTTCGATCTCAATAATGGCAATTATATCACCTACTTGTGCAACTTGATCAATTGAAAAAAGTTGTTCTTTTAATATTCCTTTTACTGGAGAAGGTACATCCGAATCGACTTTATCAGTTGCTATTTCTAAAATTGCTTCATCTTCACTAATGGTATCACCTGGTTGTTTTAACCATTTTGTTACAGTAGCTTCAGATACACTTTCCCCCATTTTAGGAAGTAATAATTTATATAATGCCATAATAATTCAACTGCAATCCTTTTAAATACTAAGTTAGTTATTTTAAGGTTTATATTTTACAAAGTAAAATATAATTTTTGATAAATCAATTTTTGCGGAATAATATTTTACAAATCAATGCCTATCTGATGTTCTTTGACAAGTGATTGCCAAAGCATGAAAAGCGCTAATTGTCTGGTTCGTTCGATATTTATTGTTCTGTCATTTTGAAATTGGAACTTTCTGGCAATGGTTTCTTTTTCACCGGCAATTGCGATCCAAACTGTACCTACCGGCTTTTCTGGAGTACCTCCTGTTGGCCCTGCAATTCCACTGGTTGCAACCGCGTAGTTTGTATCAAATTTATGTTTAGCACCTTGAGCCATTTCAATAACAGTCTGTTCACTTACTGCTCCGTATTGACTCAGTGTTTCTTCTTTAACATCCAAAGCTGTTGCTTTAGCTTATTCGAATAAGGAACGGTACCACCCACATACATCGTACTACAGCCAGGCACTGCCGTTATCATAGCGGCAAGACTGCCTCCCGTACAGCTTTCTGCTGTTGTTAACGTTAACTGGAGACGAATAAATTTGTGAATTAAAAACTTTTCTATTGAGGTGTCATGATTTGCAATGACATGATCAGCAAGTCTGTCGATCAGCTTACTTGCGAATTCTTTTGTTTCTTTTGTAATGTCGTCTTTATGAGATCCAGTTCCCGATAGCCGTAACCTAACAAAGGCAAGGGTGGGCAAGTATGCGAGTTTAATATGTGCAGGTAATTCAGATTCTAGATCCGCTATTTTTTCAGCGAGATAAGATTCACCAATTCCTCCAACGATAATATTTTCCTGTGCCAGATAAGTTGTGTTATCTTGTTTACAAAGTATGGGTAATACTTGTGTGTTCATGAGATGTTTCATTTCAAAAGGAACACCAGGCATAAAGATATAGGTGGTAGCACCTTTTTTTATGAGCATACCCGGAGCAGTACCGTATTGATTGAACAGGATAGTACATCCTTTTAACACATCCGCTTGCTGTCTGTTGATTTCCAGCATTTCTTTTCCACGAGCTTCAAAAAATTGCGTTACATGCTGTAAGACTTTTTCATCGCGTTGCAGGAAAATATTAAAATACTTCGCCGCAGTTTGCTTGGTTATATCATCTTTCGTAGGACCTAATCCCCCTGTAATAAGTACAACATCCGTCTGATCCTGACTATTGGATAATGCATTGAAGATGGCTTCCTCTTTGTCCGAGATCGAAAGGATCTGTGTTACGGAGATATTATTGTTTTGAAGCTGAGTCGCTATCCAGGCTGAATTGGTATCAATAATTTGACCGATCAGGATTTCATCTCCTATGGTTATAATTTGTGCTTTCATGGATATATAATAAAAGAAACGTACTGGTGTTGCGAGCAAAAGCTACCGAATTTCAACGTTGAATCTTTTAGGTCAATTAAAAATGTTAAAAAAAAGCAGTTATTAAAAATAACTGCCACCTGAACTATTCCTTTTCGAAAGTTTTAAATCTTGCAGGATTGAAGATTTAGCTCTTATCGTAATGTTATAACTTTGGTATCTTCCAAAAGGTGTCCATCCAATTGCCATATCCCAACAGTGAAGGTCTCTATAGATATTAAACTGTGTCAACGATATCTCTTTTGCTTTTAGATCGTAGCCCGAGTTAAAGGTTACTTTCCATTTCGGCGTTAAACTAAAATCACCATGAATATTTACCGTGCTCGTGATGGTCGAAACATGACCTGGCTTAGAATATTGGAAACTAAATGATCCGGCTAAGTTCCAAGGTATATTGAAATTCACAAACGCATTCGGGTCGGCACTGATGCGGGATAGAGCCTGTGCCTGTTCCGGAGTCATATTGGCTCCCATTTGGTTACGTAAAGAATCGATGTTATTATTTCTGTTTTTTGAGGCCTTTGGATTGAAACTATAATCAAATGAAAGACCGAAATTGGTCAAACGTGCAAGTTTACCATCACTGAACATATATTTGTTATAGCGTTGTCCTGCTTGATCAATTGCATAGGGATCTAATGTTCCGTTGAAGTTAATGTTAATTTTTTCACCAAATACGGCAGTTCTTCCAGAGAAAGAGATGGGTGATAATTTCATGGAATCGGCCACAAAATTGTAGTTTCCACTAAATGATAAACCCTGTAGGATCGGAATCTTTTTAAACCCACCATCTGTGGTATCCGATTTACTCTTTACTTTTGCTTCGATATTATTATCAACAGAGAAACCGATTCCCATAGATTTACCTGCCGAAGGTGAGCCGTACACATTATCCTGAAAAATAGAGTACTGGTTTAACATACCATATTGATCAACATAATTTTTATAGAAGCCATATTTCGAATCAGAAAAATCAGGTCTGTAGTTTAAATTGACAGATGGGGTGATGACATGCCTTATAGCCTGTATTTTACCGATTTTTGGATACATACCATAGATTTTGGTAGATACTCCGGTTGATACAGAATAATCATAAGCCCTTTTAAATCCTTGTACTGTATCTTTGGCCGCAACATAACCTTCTTTGGTATTCTCCATTCGCTGACGGGTACTCTGTAAATACCATCTTTCCGTGTAATTCACACTTGTGTTGAATTGGAAATGACTAACATTTAGGGATAAACTGATCGGGATATTATGTTGAAAACCGTTTGTAAATTGTTTTAAGGTCTGTTTTGAAAATAAGGTTGAGTCGCCAGTATTTAAGGTATTAGTTCCCTGTAGACTATATCCTACGTTGATACGTTGGTACCACTTTTGTTCATTTACACGGTCTTTAGAATCAAAAGGATTGAAAGAAGAAACGTTTAAACTGAAATTAGGAAGTTGCAAATAGACATTGCCTGTACTCATGTCCTGGCGATGGCTCAGACTCGAGGTAAAGTTAACTTTTCCGTCAGCAAATACACGACCATAACTAATGGAGGAAGACATGTTATTTTTGGTGATATCGTTATACGTATTGGTTCCGTTTGCACCTGTATTTCTAAAATATGATCCCGTTCCAAAATTCACATTTGCTGAAAAAGAGGTTCCCGGATTTGCTTCCTGACGCTGTGTATGGTTCCAAGTAACATTGAAATCTTTGTTAGTCCCATAATTATCTGTTCCTTCAACTCCGGCTTTGGTTGAGGCATAACGGATATTGAATCCACCATTATATTTATAGTTGACCGTATATCTTGTATTGATCGATGCTTCCCATGATCCTTTCGAATATAAGCTTCCTCGAACTTCACTATCCCAATAATCATTGAAAGCTAGATACCAACCGATGTCACGCATGGCAAATCCACGGGTATAGTCTTCTCCAAATGACGGAAATAAAAAACCTGAAGATCTTTTGTCCGGTTTAGGGAAAAAGGCAAACGGGAAACCGATAAATTTTAAAGGGATGTTCTGTAATACGAGATAGGATGGACCTGCGATAATTTGGTTTTTAGTCACAATACCTTTGCTGAGAAAAATCCCGAAGTGTGTGTGTGGTTCTGGAAGATTACAGGTACTATACAGTCCATGATACAGCGACATTTCATCGTAAATATTCTTACGAACTACCTTTGCCTGGATATAACCTCCTTCTACATCAGTCATGATTCCGTAGGTATTACCCTCTTGTTTTTCGTAATCATATAGGAGGGAGTCGACCGTTTTAGGACTTTCAGCTCCAGTCATTATAATAGGACGCCCTACATACTTGCCATTATGGTCGATAATACCTGATGCAAATATTTGTTTTTTATTTCGGTCTAATCGAATATAATCGGCAGATAGTTCAAAATCTTGATACTTAACTTTAGCACCTCTATATAAGTGACTTATATTTTTATCGACTTCCGTACGTTGTGAATCTCTGGCGATGATACTGACCTCCGCCTGCAATCCACCCTTATTTTTGGTACTGTCTTTGCCGATAATTGTAGAATCTCGTTTAACACGAACGGAATCAGTTGTTCCTTTGACCGAAACAGAGTCTTTTAGACTCTTTGACGTTGTTTTTACGGGGGTTTTTTCTTGCGAAAATGTTGCAGAAACACTTAGCGAAAGAATAAGAAATATTGTTAAAATGTGTGTTAACGACTTCAAAATTAAAGACAAATGTTATTTTTGTAAAAATATTTAAACTAAGCTTGACAAAATTAGTCAAAAACAAATAGAAAGTGATGTTTTTTAACGAGATTAACATTTCCTATTTTTGTACCACAATATTACTCATAACATTTTGTTATTAAATTACAGAAATCAAAAAAAATATACATGAAATTAGATTTGAATATTAGAAAGCGGAAACTTATATTTTTTTAGCTCCAGCGATTTTTCTATTTATGGTTTTGACGAGTGCTACTCCTCCAAGCAATACTATTTCTAAAGCGCATGTTACTCCACCCCAGGATTATCAAATTAAAACAATTGTAATTGATGCCGGCCACGGTGGGAGGGATTCCGGAGCCAAAGGATCACGTTCTTTGGAAAAAATATAGCTTTAGAGGTGGCTTTGAAATTAGGTAAAGAAATCGAAAGACAGTTGCCTGGAGTACGCGTAATGTTTACCCGTAGAACAGATGAGTTTATTGATTTATATAAGCGTATCCGAATGGCTAATGCTGCGAAGGCTGATATTTTTATATCGATTCACTGTAATTCTGCACCAGGAAGATCCTCAAGAGGTACAGAAACAATTGTATCAGGTTCACATCGCTTAGGTGAGCAGACTGCTGCCATTCGTGAAAATGCGTCCCTATTATTAGAGGAGAATTATAAAGAAAATTATCAGGGATTTGACCCAAAAGATCCAGAGAGTTATATCATCTTCTCTTTGATGAAAAATCAATACCGCGAGAAAAGTGTCAAATTAGCAAATCTGATGCAACAAGAATATGTTAAATCAGGAAGAGTAAGCCGAGGGATTCTTGAACAGGGATTGGCAGTATTAGCAGAAGCAGGAATGCCAGCGGTTTTGACCGAAATTGGTTTTGTAAATAATCGTGCAGAAGAAGACTATATGCTATCGGATGAAGGACAAAGTGAGATCGTACAAAACTTAGTCTCAGCAATCAGCGCATTCAAAAAAAGCGTAGAAAGATAAACTTATTTGCCATTGTCTTGTTTAAATGATAAATTGAGTTCAATAAAAACACCTTAAGGAAATATTATTTTGAAAATATCAAACGAGACTAAAGTCGGAATTTTAGCTGTAATAGCAGTAACATTATTATTTATAGGATATAGCTTTTTAAAAGGTAATGATGTATTTAGCAGTGATAATACCTATTATACATCTTATCAGGCAGTGGATGGTCTTACAGCCTCTAAGCCTGTATTAGTGAACGGATATCAGATTGGCCGTGTTTCTAAGATGACATTGCAACCAGATGGAAGCATTCTCACAGAATTTAAAATTAAAGCCGAATACAAAGTTCCGAAAAATACCGTTGCACGTATAGCAAGTACAGATCTCCTGGGTGGAAAAGCAATTGTATTTGATATGGGCAATAGTACAGAAATGGCTAAAGATGGTGAAACATTAGCTTCAGGTATTCAGGCAAATATAATGGACAAAGTAGAGCCTATTCAGAAAAGAGTTGAAACCATCACCATAAAATTAGATTCTGTACTAACAGTTGTCAATTCTGTTTTGGACGATCAATTTCAAGAAGACTTTAAGCAAAGTGTTCATAGTATTTCAACATCTTTAAAAAATGTGGAGCTAATTACGAAAGATGTAGAAGGTCTGGTTGGTTCGGAACGTAAAAGATTAACCACGATTATCTCTAATCTTGAAGTTATTACCAATACATTTAAAAATAATAGCGGTCAGATCACAGCTATCATGTCCAATTTGAATACTGTAACAGATAAAGCAGCTAAATTAGATTTCCAACAAACTATGGATAAAGCTAATATGGCTATGACAGACTTCCAAACAATCGTAGATAAGATCAACAAAGGGCAGGGTTCAATTGGATTATTGATCAATGATAATAAGCTCTATGATAATTTGAATAATGCTTCAGAAAGCCTTGATCACCTGATGAAAGATATTAAAGAGAAGCCGGGAAAATACATTAAGCTTTCCATCTTTGGTAAAAAGGGAGAGCAGGAGAAATAAAATTAAAAAGGCTTGAAGGTAAACTTCAAGCCTTTTTAATTTATAAGGTTTCTTTCAGCCATCCGAAAAATTCTCTTTGCCATACCTGAGCATTATGCCCTGATAGCACCCAGTGATTTTCGTCGGGTAAATAAACTAATCTACTTTTGATTTTCTTCAATTGTGCAGCCTGAAAAGCGCCTAGTCCCTGGCCAATCGGCACGCGGTAGTCATGACCTCCTTGAAAGATTAATATTGGTGTATTCCACTTGTCAACATATTCAGAAGGGTTGAATTCGGTATATGATTTTACATTTGCTTTATCCCAATAAGGACCGCCTAGTTCGTGGTTCGCGAAAAACAATTCTTCTGTCGTACCATACCAACTTCTCATATCGAATAAGCCGTTATGTGCAATTAATGTTTTAAATCTATTTCATGTACTCCAGCTAGCATATATACTGAATAACCACCATAACTAGCACCGATAGCAGCACGACGTGTTGTATCTACATATTTCTCTTTAGAAATATCATCAATGGCAGATAAATAATCCCGTATAGCTGTCCGCCCCAATCTTTGGATATTGCTTCATTCCATTTGACTCCCCAGCCAGGCATCCCGCGACGATTTGGAGCGATCACAATATAACCTTGAGAAGCGATAAGCTGTAGATTCCAACGGAATGAGTAAAACTGGGTCAGTGCAGACTGAGGGCCACCTTCGCAATATAAAATCGTTGGGTATTTTTTGTTGGGTCAAAATCTGGCGGATAAATTACCCAAGAAAAAAGATCTTGGCCATCAGAAGCTTTTGTAATTCTGGATTCAATTTTATTATCACTGATATGAGCATACATTTTATCATTGACAGTCGTCAATGCCGTTAACGTTTTATTCGCTAAGTCATATTTGTAAATCTCTGTAGCTCTTGTGAATTTTGTTGATGTTACGATCAACTGATTGGCTACCTGTCCCACAATTCCTATGATATCAAAATTTCCTTCAGAGATTTGTTTAATCGATGCTAAAGATTTGTTTTTTAAATTAGTAGGAACAGTCAGTTCGAAAATTTGTACGGTACCTTTGGATGGTGCCACAAAATAAATCTTACGATTGTCCTTGCTCCATATGAAAGAGTTTACTGTGCCGTCCCAATGTGCAGTAAGATTTAAACGCTGAGATGATGCTTTATCGAAAATAATGATATCATTTTTATCGGCTTCGTAACCATCTTTTTCATACTTAGCCAAGTTAACTTAGTTCCATCTGGACTGTAAGTCGGGTTGGTATCATAGCCATTCATACCCTCAGTCAGATTTGTTGTTTGCTTAGAAGTAAGATCATAGCGGTAGATATCCGTATTTGTACTCACGGCATACGCTGTTCCAAACCTTTTTTTACTGACATATAGCACAGCTTTACTATCTGGTGTCCATTCAAAATCTTCAGAACCGCCAAATGGCATTTGAGGGCTATAGAAAGGCTCATCCTGCAATAAATCAATTGCTTCGCCAATCTTACCGTTGTTATAGCTGGCTACAAATGGATGATTGAATTTTCCATTATTGAACGTGTCCCAATGACGGTAGTCAAGATTGTCAAAAACATAAGCGTCAGATTTTGGTAAATCAGGATATTTGTCGGTACTGTGATATTTTTTGATTAAAACTGCTTTGCTAAATAAAATATATTGACCATTTGGAGAGAGTTTTACATTTTCTAGATCAGTTTCGCTGTGTGTCAATTGTATAGCTTCACCTTTATATCTATTCTTTTTCCAAAGTTGCCCTTTGAACAAGTAAATGATATCGCCATTTTCTGTAATCTGTACAACAGACTCGCCGCCCTTTTCACTTGTTAGAGGAGCTGTGTTACCTGTTTCTAGGGATAATGTGTAAAGGTTTTTTTCCGAACTGTTTGTTTCTATAGCATAATTAGAGACACCATATATTAAAGTTTTTCCATCTGTTGAAATTCCTTCTCCAGAAACTCGGCCTAATTTCCAAAGTGTCTGCGGATCTAATGGTGCTTTTGTGGTGTTTTCCATATTAAGAACCATTTTGGTTTCTTTGTTTTCCTGAGCTATTGATGCCGAAGCGCATAATAAAATGGAAAGCGTTATTAAAGATTTTTTTTCATAAAGAATACGAATATGAACAGGCAAGATACAAAATCTAAGATCATTTAACATATTAAATAAAGTATTGGAGAAAGAAAACAAGGTGAAGGAATTGTTCAGAATGACGCGATATCACTTTGTGTTAAACTATTGAAGGGAATTGGAGAAATTATAAAATACTATCTTAACGCATTAAAAAAAGCATACCATTGATATTAGTGACTGAAAATTATATAGAATTAGTTGGATAAAAAAAGCTTCACTCAGTGCTCAAAAAGGAAGGGCTATTTAACCTTTTTAGCGCTGAGTGAATACGCAATTTTAAAGCTGTCTTTGCTCTTATTGGAGAATCGGGATAAGCGTATTTTCCTCTAATCTTACTGCGACATACTTTACGGAAGTAAAACCATCTTCTCTAGAAATGATGTTGGAAAGATCTAGCCCTCTTTTAGAAAAAGTACTTATGAGCGCAGTGCGGAATGTAGATTTGGAAGAACCCCAACCTTTTTCCGATACCGTATCATTGTTGAGCTGTATCAGTTCGTTGATTGAATAATAACTGAATTTTTCCAGTAAATGTTGATAAAGATTTGGTGTTGACATACAATTTAAAAATTTAAAGGATTAAACCATAAACTGTATCCAGATATTTTTGGTCGAAACCCATATTAATTTACCACCGCGGTTATGTAACTCGGTTGGTATTGCAACGTGCAATTCTGAATACTCTACAAAGTTAGTAGATTTTATTTTGTTTCAAAATTTATTTTAAAATAATTAATTCATGATGAGAATTTTATGAATGATGTCGATCCGATTATTATTTCTTTATGGCAGCAATTATAATAAATATTGGCCTTCTCATCTCGTCTTTCATTTCCGGATAAATTTTTAAAACTTCCTCTGAAGGTTTGGATTCCGATATTTGTTGAATATCAAAATTAGATTTAATAACTGTGTTGATGATAGTTTCTAAATTTCGATGGTATTTAGTTACCTCGTGTCCAAGAAATCGAGTGTTTCTTTGACCTTCTTCCTGATAATTGTCCATCGGCCAATGCAGACGATTTCCATTTTCATCCTTAAACCAATCCTGTTCAGCTCTTGAAGTAAAAGCAGGGTGCTCCATTGAAAAGACAAAACTTCCTCCTTTTTTAAGAATTTGATTTATTTTCATAAAAACACTGCTTAAATCTTTTAGGTAATGGAATGCAAGTGAACTAATAACGACATCAAATTCTTCATGGTCAAAATTAATATCCTCGATGGCCATTTTTTTATATTCAATTTCAAGGTTTTTGGAAAGCTCTTTTGCTTTATCAATCATTTTTTGAGATAAGTCAATTCCAATTACATTTTTAGCCCCTTTTTGCTTAGCATAAATACAGTGCCATCCATATCCGCAACCTAGATCAAGCACTTTCTTATTCTGGAAATCAGGTAACATTTTCTGTAAAACATGCCATTCTCCAGCAGCATTTAAACCATCTATAGAACGTTGCATCTTTCCATAGCTTTCAAAGAAGTCATACTAATACTAATATGCGACCTCACAATTGTGAAGCGTGTTCTACTGAGCAGTTGCTCAGGTGTAGGTGCTCGCTTTTTAACGCGAGGGAGAGAACGTACATAATTTCCTGTTTTCGTTAAGACAAATACAACAGAACCTGCTTTTCCGGAAACAGTCCCATTAACGCCATTTTTGATGATTGCCATAATTACGTGATTAGTTTATAGATAATTAAGATAAACATTAAAACGGGGACATCCTAATACCAAATTATAACTAATAACAATTTTTAATCAATTTTTAGACAGTAATCAGACAATATTGATACAGTCGACACTGAGTAATCACTGTATAAGCACTGAACAAGTAGTGTACAAGTAATGTTAAAAAGCATAATCTGGTAATCATCTGATCTTCGTTTGTTGCACCTAAAAATTAAAGAGATGAACCTACGTTTGTGTAACAAAAATATTCTGGCTGAAACTCATTGCACTTGAGTTCAGAAGCTGCCAAGTATTATAGGTCGCTCTTCGGTATATGGAAAATTTATAACGGATTCGGTCGGGACAGAGAGGGAGCGTTATAGAGTTACTGGCTTATGTCATTGAAAAATCCTGTGCTTGGAACGAGGGGGCAGCGATCTCCATAGAAGGCAACTTGGTTTGGGAAGATGAACAATTTTCAGATGATGAGGATCAAGTGCATATATATATATGTCGGTTTTTACAATATGCTTCATGATAAATTTTCAGATTCGGTATATGGTGGTTGCGTATAACTATTCTTTATGCAGTCTTATCAAGTCATAAGTAACACTTTCTGTCCAATACTTTTTAGCGACAACGGGATATCGCGGACAGAAAGTGTTAATAATATTATCACTACATGATTATGTCAAACTGCCTCATCTGACCCAATAGTTTTCTTTGAATGTAATGATGTTTTTATAAATATCTATTGTTGTTTCAAACTCACGGGAGTCATAATACCTTCTTCCATTTTCTGTGCTTATATAGTGGTTATATTCAATTGCATAGAATTGAAAGTTCCCCTTTTTTGTCTCTATCCATATAGGAGGTTTGTCCCATTCTAAATCCTTGTAGGTTGTTTTGTAGTAGATGCTATCTCGTAGAATGGTGAATGTAATAGATCATTAATAACTTTTTGCATTTCTTTTTTTGTGAGATCTATTTCAAATGAAGCAACATGCCCATCTATACCAATGCTAAATATATTATTTTTGATAGTGAAGTCTTGAGGCAGTTTAATTTTAGTTATATTTTCAAATCTGGAATAATTTTTACTCTTTTCATATGCTTCACAACTCGAAAATAGCAAAATGAACATCATTAGAAATATGCAACGTTTTTTTACATAGATATAAATAAACGTCAGATATATCTGAATATATATTAAGCTTTTCATGACATTATTTTCTATCGTATTGATACCAGTTGATTTTTGTGGATACGCGCATCAATATAGCCAATATGATAAAGATACCTACTGTGCCTACGATAAGTGAATAGTCGCGCAATTGCATCAGAATAAATATGAAACTATAGAAAATGGAAAGTATTCCAGAAAAGATAAGTGCTGACCTGCTATCATTGGTAATGGACTTAATGAATGAAGCGATAAGAATAATAGTAGCTAATGCGGCTAGTAGGTAAGCGAGGTTGAAACCCAGATGCTCACTAATAGAAAGAAGCAGGGAGTAGAAGAGTACCATAGCAAAACCAATCAACATATATTGGATAAGATGTATGCGTTGCTTTTTAATGATTTCGGTAAAAAATAGCGCAGCAAATGTTAGTATAATAATCAATATTCCGTATTTGGCTACACGGGTAGTTTTTTGATAATTATTGACTTCCTCTAAGAAGTTGATTTGAATCATATCTTTTTCTGTCGCTATATTGCTCTCAGTGGTAGCGGCAGGTTCGGTAGTACTGCTATATCCTTCACTGACGGCATTACTGATTTCATAATTGTTTTTAATTTCATACAGTTTCTCTGGTTCACCAACCCATTGTTGCGAAAATTTACGGTTGAAACTTGGAATATTCCAGGTTGCCTCAAAATTGTTCCCTGTTATATTTCGGTCATCGGCTAAAACGGCACCGTTAAAACTTGGATTAGCCCAATTTCCCTGGGTATGGATCTTAGTCTGTTTTGCCAATGGAAGGAAGTTAATGGATTGCGAACCTCTTACATTAAATTTAATCTGAAAATTACCTAAGGTTGTTTTTGTTTGAGAAAGATCGATGGCTGCAATCATGTTATTCTCAAAAGGATTTAGAGCAGACATATTAGGTTCGAAGTCAATTTTCGTTTGATTGAAAACCAAACTTGGAGATGCTCCAAGCCCTTTAAGATCACTTAAACCAATCAGTATTTTGGCATTTTTCCATTCTAGTTCCTGACCGCTCAAGTCTATTTTGTTAAAATCGATCGCATCAAAGGAACCTTTTAAATCAAGTTGGGCATTGTAGACGACGCTTTTATAAATACCTCTTTTAAGCGATTCTGGTGAAATCACACTATTAATGTCCAATGATTTTGGCATTAGGTAAACGTATTGCGTTATGTAGGTATTCTTAGTGGAGATGATGTTCTTATCCGTAGTGACAATTTCTTTTACAACCTGATAGGGGATGGCAATAATAGGGCCTGATATTACCTGTTGACCAGCCCATTTAAATGCAATTTCACTGCTTACTTCTGACTGTCTATTTTTTCTTTCTTCAATAAGATCCTTCACCCAGAATAATGGGATTAGCAGTAATAGAACCAGTACAACAATGGTACTCAGTTTGGCGAAAATAGATGAACCAATACGTTCTAAGAGGGGTGTTTTATTTGTTTCCATGATTTTAAATTTATAATGCTGTTAAATTATGATGGTTAAGGTGTGTTTTTAAATTAAAAGATAAGCTGTTTTTGATTTCAGCTAAAGGAATTTTCAATAATGCCTTAAAATCCAGATCATAGAATTTTTGCATAGAATTTCCTTTTGCTAATGCTCTGAAGTACGTTTTTAGATATTCGGGATATATACAGGTCCCTATTCCAATCATGCAAATTGGTATAAACTTATCTTTCCATTGCCAAGTAATAGATACTGCATAGCAACTTCGTCCTGTATTTCTGTGCCGCACTCTGTGATGACATGAAACACATCGTGATTCTCTAGTTTTGGGATAACATCAAAACCTTTCACTTGATAGAATATGCCTATATGATATCCCAAAGAGTCTTTCGGGAATTTTAGGAAATCTTCTTTACTGATTTTCCAAGCTGATTTATTTTGCTTAAATAACTCTGTGTAAATCTTTTGACTGGAGTTGTACAAAGCGAGCATTATGGTTAATCGTATTTTCATATTTTTTATTTTAAAAGTACTTTGAAATTCAAAGTAAATAGATAAAAAAATTATTTGTATTGTTGTTTGATCAATTTTTCAAGAGCCTTTAAATGTTCTTCGAAAGCCCTTTCACCTTCGGTTGTTCTTCTATATCGTGTATTTGGTTTTCTGTCGACAAAGGTTTTAAAAACTTCGATGTATTTTTCCTTTTCCAATGTTTTCAAATTAGAAGCCAGATTTCCATCAGTGACATCCAGTATGGATTTTAATGAATTAAAATCATATTCGTCATTAGCCATCAATACGCTCATGATCTGTAAGCGGACTTTATTTTCAAATACTTTATTATACTGTGTTAAGTCTAAATTCACTATTCGTATTTTTTATGAACGATTACTCCATATATGATATGTAGAACTCCAAATCCCAATGCCCAAAAAATAATTCCATTGCCTGGAAAAAGCAAAGCTAATAGTCCTAAGACAATTTCTAAAATTCCAAGACCTTTTATTTCACTAAATGTATAATGACTACCGGCTGTAAGTGCCAGACCGTAAAAAATCAATAGGATAGAGGATACCACCGCATAGTTTTCTTTAAAGATAGCTATGATGGCAAATAGGCCTCCAGTACAAAGCGGAACTGCCATTGCAAACAATAAAGCCCGGCTTGTGGTATTCCATATATTTTGGCGGTTAGCTTTAGCTTTTTTTATGGCCATGTAGACTCCTGTAAAGATAGAGGCTATTAAAACGAGTATAGCTGTTGTTAGAAGTTTCATGATAATCAATGGTTCATTGACATAATGATCCCGATAACCCAATTGACTATCAAAGCCATAAACTTCATAGTAGGCATATGCTGCTCCTAGTAGTGCATATGTACCAATAAGAACACTTGAAACCCCGCTAATGGAAATAAATTTGCTAGATTTTTCCATTAAATTCCGAATACTTGCTATTTCTTTTACTAAATCTTCTTGTTTCATAAAAGTACTTTGTTTTTCAAAGTAAATGAATAAGAATGAATTATGCAAATTTATTTTTTACCATAAAATATAAATTAGAAAATAATGAAAATTTATTGAGAAAAGACTTGCATCATATACGTTTCGTTTCTATCTTTGTGCCAACAAGAAATCCTAATGCGGAAGTGGCGTAATTGGTAGCCGCACCAGACTTAGGATCTGGCGTCGCAAGACGTGGGGGTTCGAGTCCCTTCTTCCGCACTTGAATGTCCTCCCGAAATTAAATCATCGGGAGGATTTTTTTTATCAAAATAATGCGTAACGGTTTAGAAAGAGTATGAACATTTCACACGAAAAAGTTGACGCGATCAACGCAGTAATTAAAGTTGATTTAGCGCCAGAAGATTATAACCCACAAGTAGACAAAGAAATCAAGGATCAAGCTAAAAAAGCTAAATTACCTGGATTCCGCCCTGGTTTAGTGCCTGCAGCACATATTAGACGTACTTATGGTAAATCAATTTTGTTGGATACAGTAAACAAATTGTTAATGATAAAATTACAGCGTACATCGGCGAGAATAAATTAGAAGTTTTAGGTCAACCTCTTCCTATTGAAGAAACGGCTACATATAACTGGGACTATAAAGATAACTTCCAATTTAAGTATGAAATTGGTTTAGCTCCAGAATTTGTAAATCCTTTCACAAAAGAAGCGGAATTTACAGAATATGACATTAAGGCTGATGATGAAACTTTAGAGTCCCGTATTAAAAATTTACGCCGTAGCTATGGTAAAATGACCAACCCTGAAGTTTCTGAAGAAGGTGATGTCTTATACGCTACGTTGAAACAAGATAAAGAAGACGGTATTGAGAAAACAACTTCGGTACGTACTGATATTATCGAAGATGCAAAAATTAAAAAATCTTTAGTAGGTCTTAAACAAGATGATACGGTTAAGATTGATATTAAAAAAGCATTCAATGCTGAAGATATCTCCCGTATTTTAGGAATCACTCCTGAGGAGGTTGAAGCTTTGGACGTTACTAAATTTGAGTTAACGGTAAAAAATATCAACCGTTTAGAAGAATCTGATTTAAATCAGGAGTTCTTCAATAAATTGTTTGCTGAAGGCGAAGTTACTGAAGAAGCTGAATTCAGAACAAAAGTAAAAGAAGAAGTTGAAAACTTATTCAAACAAAATTCTGACCAACGTTTACGTAATGATATGTATACTTTCGGTATGGAAAAAGTTGATGTAGCTTTTCCAGAAGAGTTTTTGAAAAGATGGTTAAAAGCAACGAACCCAAGTATCTCTGAAGAAGAGTTGAACGAAGGTTTTGCTGATTTCTTGAATAATTTGAAATGGACGATCATTGAGAACCGTGTTGTTACTGAAAATGGTCTTGAAGTTAAATATGATGAAGTAATCAATTTGGCAAAAGAGCGTATTTATGCGCAGATCAAAATGTACAACATCAATGAGGAGCCAAGTGATGAGCAATTATCGCAATATGCAATTCAAATGTTGCAAGATAGAGAGCAAGGAAACCGTTTGTTCGAAGAAGCAAAAGCACTTAAAGTGTTCGAATTCTTAAAAGAGCAAATTAAAATCAATAAAGAAGAGATCGAATATAGTGCATTCGAAAAATTAGCGTAAGCTATTCAACTTCTAATCATATAAAAGCTTTTCCATATTTTGGAAAGGCTTTTTTAGTTGCAATTAATGGTTTCTAAGCTTGATATATTATCAAGTGAGCCTTTGACAAGAAGTTTTAGTATGACTACACGAGCTTTTATATAACCTTCATGTTGTTTGCACCAAAATGGTCTATCTGTTTTTAATTGAATAAATTATTAAGCTGTTGAAGGGCTATTGCTATTTCGCTTTTTTCTTTTTTCCAAATGGAAACATCCGCGATAGAAATTCTGAAAAGGAATTGAACTCCTGACGGTATACTAAACCCACGGCACTTACATACTCCTCACCATTAGGATTGATAAGGAAATTCCGTGTATTTAGACGGTTAGACCCTCTTAGAAGTAAACGACCATCTTTACGAAGATAAAACAGGGCTTCTGCATCCGTAGTTACACGGTCCGAGAATACATTTAAATCCGTCAGCTGGTTGCTCCTGTTATCTGTGATTCCACCCGTCAAGATTAGGCGATCATTAAAAAGTCTCAGGGATGCTGAAGCATCATTTAAACTTTTAATATTGATGTCGAAAAAATTGATATTTAGAGATTCTGCAATTATATTATTTAATTGATTGAACGCAATTTCAGTTCCGGCAGATAATAAGGTATTGTTGACTTCTTTACCGAAGTCAGTCTGTGATCCTGGCGTAAAGCTTCTGCGAACGATTAAACTGAGGGCTTGCTGATTGATGTTGTTAACATCTGAAAGATAACCTTGAAGTTCATCTTTGACATATGGATCCTGAGGAAAGTTGAGATCAAAATTTATTTCGGGCTGACTCAATAAACCTTTAAGATTCATATCCGCCTGTGCTAGAATTCGTTGTGGATTGTCTGTTTGTCCTGCCGCATTATAAAGAGGGGACAAGGAAGTTCTTTGTTGGTAAATCGCAGTCAAATTAATGTTGGCTTCAGCGGGTTTACCAGCCCAGCGAATAGTTCCTCCTTCTTTAAGATCGAAGATCTTATTCAGATAATCCTGTGCTTTAAAATTGAATTTACCAGAACTGATGATATAATCGCCGAACATTCCAAAGTCACCTAGAGAGCTGATATTCATTGTGATATTTCCTGTTCCGCGTCCAGATACACCACCTAAAGTGGTATATAAATTCATTTCTGCATTTGGACTTAAAGAAAGATCCATATTCATCGTGATACCGTTGAAACTTTTTCTTTTTAACTGTTCCGAGGTAGTTGCGCTATCTGGAGAAACGAAATAGATAAAATCGTTATCACTGATTGTCATCGAACTATTGAAGGGAATGTTAATAACTGTATTGTCTTCCGACTTAGCTTTGATATCGATATTGATAGCTGAGGTTAGACCTTTGAAGTTGAAATCACCACTGGCATATGCTGTTCCATAATAAAGATTGTTGTCCTTAAGCGTAGTGTTGAGCGTTAAAAAATTATTCGCTCTTACCTTAATATCAATAGTCGGATCGGAAAGCTTATTTAGATCGACCATACCATTGACAAAGGCTTCATTGTTTTTAGGATCAAGAATTTTAAAATTGTTGAGGAAAATACCATTTGATACGATAATGGCTTTATCAGTAAGATGGTAGGGAGTCCTTAAATAGTTGATGATAAATGAAGCATCGCTGAAATTAGCATTTCCACTTATTTTTGGCTTGTCAATATTTCCTTTGATATCAAGCTCACCATGGACTCTTCCTTGAAGATTTGAAACTAATGATTTCAAAAAGGGTTGGAAAAGGATAAGATCAGTATTCTTTAGGGAAGCCTTGAGATTTATTTTATCCTCCTCCTCTTTGATATTATAGGTGCCGGCAAGTGTAATGCTTTTGTTCCCATCATCGATTTTACTGTCTAAATGGACAATATTGGCATTTTGGTCGTAATTTGCCTTTAAGCTAAGCTGACCAATCGGAAGTTGATTATAAAGGATCGGATTTGTCTGTAGGTTAGCAATAAAATATGGGGATTTAAAAAGAGAATTGATTTCAAGATTACCATTCATTGCGCCAGACATAGTAATGCCAAGTGGCTTTGTAATACCATTTAAAGAACTTAGATTAAAATCTTTGAATAAAATATTCAATTGGTCGCTTTCAGCATTAGACAATATCCCATTGAGCAGTACTTTTTGTTCATCATGCTGTAATGTCAAATCTTGCAAGAACCATTTCCCTTTGGAAACTTTAAGTTCTGAACCCTGGGTAAGTGACCATTGGTTTTTATTAATAATAATAGTTGATGGATCAAAACTGATAAATGCAGGCTTCTGGTGAGCAAAACGAATAACACCATTAAGATCAAGGTTATTACTAGCATCTAGTTCGGATAATTTTATATTGAAACGTAAACTATCATTGGAAAGAATGTTAGCAATATTTACATTTTTAATATAGGTGCTATCCGTGAGATTTATACGGTCTGCTGAAGCTGATACAGACATGGATTCTGTATTGGAGATCTGATCTACAATAAGGTTAGAAATCTTTATGCCACTATATTTGAAAATGGGACTATATAAATTGAATTGTGCAGCGTTTTCCTCGCTTGAAAATTTAGCGTGCATAGTTGCTCCGCTATCGAGGCTGATTTCCTTTTTAAAGAAGGTCGCGATGGGTTCAAATGATTTGATTTGAAGGTCCAGTTCAAGTTTTGATTATTGTACAGCTCTGTTTCAAAACCAATTGCAGGTGCATAGCGCATGGCAAGCATTTTAAAATAAGGAACAATTGTTTTTAGATCAATCTGTCCAATAAGCGACGCAACAACAACATCGGAAGATACCGTCAGTAATCGGTTGATTTCATCTCCGGACGCTTGGAATACAACTTCTTTGATATCAAATGTACCTTTTTTTGTACTGAAATTGATGTTGTTTGCTTTCAGATCGCCGACAAGATTATTGATGTTTGATCCTTTTAAATTAGTTTCTATCGTTGTGTTGTGAACAATTATACTATCTTGTTGTGAAAGATGAAGTGCATATAAATTGGTTTCATGAATACCTGCTACTAGATTGTACAGAACGGAGGTATCTGACCAGTCCACATCTGCTTGAAAGTCTATACTTGCATTTGGGTCTTTAATGGAACCAGATCCTTTAAATTTTTCTTCAGCTATAATTCCCGATATTGGAATCTGTTGATAGGTATAATTTCTGAAATTAAAATTTTCTAAATTACCATCTAGATCTATTGAAAGTGTTTTTGATGAACTTCCTTTACCTTTTAAATTGAGGTTAAACCCTGTTGTTTTTAAAAGACTATTGTTCAAAAATCTTCCTATATCAAAAGATTTCGATTCGTAAAGACCAGAAAATTGTGTTTCATTTTGAAAGTTTAAAGATGACTTGGTACTAAGCGCTCCTAACTCTGTTTTTAATTCTCCATCAATATGAAAATTATTATAAAGCCCATGTAAATCTCCCTGGTACGAAACTGTATTTAATATTTTTACAATTTCTGGCAGTTTAAAATTCTTGTTATTGCTCAGTTTTGGAAGAATAACCTGCAGGTCAGCGTAGGTTGATTGTAATGATAGGTCTGTTAGTTTAAAATCTGTCTGATCAATATCCGGTAGACCAATGATCTTAACGTTGCCCTTTAATTTAGTTGCTTTTTCTGTCTCAATTTGTATATTCTTTGCATCAATATGATTTACGCGACCTTGAGCTGTGGCCTGCTTTATTTTTAAATCAAACTTGACCCGGTGCATTGATGAAGAAAAGAAGGCTATATCTTCTGAATTTAAAATGGAATTTTTGATTCTTAGGCTTACATTAACCCGATTGTTAAAATCAGAAAAGTCATCAAAACTATTAAATTCTAATTTGACAAAGTCTTTTATCGTTGATTTATTCGTGATCAATAAAAGCTTATCCAATTGAATTCTCTTGTTGCTCACAAATGCTTTTGCAACTAATCCTTTAACCTCCAATCCTTTTTTTTCCCGAAGATTTAATTGCTTAATGTCAACTTGTATGGATTTGTCCGTAAGTTTTATATTTCGAAAGTCGGCATTTAATTGTTTAATGTCTAGGTCGCCAAAATCCACAACTTTCGCATAATGTTTCTTGGTATGATCAAGATAGCGAAACTGATTATTTATTAATTCCAGTTGTTTTAAATCAAAATTTAAATTTTTACTGACTTTCTTTTCCTTTTTCTTTGGTGGAGTAAAGTACTGTAATAAAAACTGAATGTTTGAGCTGTCTTTATAAGCCTGATAATAAGCTGTGGTATTTTCTAGTGTAAGTTTATTGATAACAATCTTTTTGTCATCCCAGTATTGATTTAAATCTACCGATGCATTTAGCTTTTCAGCAATCAAAATCGTATCACCATGTGGACTGTATAATTCAAACCCTTCTAGAATCAAAGAACGAAAGGGTTTGAAATATATTTTTTTAGAGCGATTTTTGTATTTAATTCTTTGGAGAGATAAGAAACAGCTCGCTTGGCAATAAAATTCTGAACGGGCTCTAATTGTAACGATAGTAGCAATACCCCTAGCAAAACGAGTATGCTAGCCAGTGTAATCAGTGCTATTTTAATTATTTTTTTGATACTTTTGTACAATTATTAATTACCCCAAAGCTATGGCTGTTATTTTAGGTATTGAATCATCTTGCGATGAAACATCTGCTTCAATTTGTATCGACGGTGAAATATTTTCTAATGTTATTGCTACTCAGGCGATTCATGCTAAGTATGGGGGTGTTGTTCCCGAATTAGCATCGCGTGCGCATCAACAAAATATTATTCCTACAGTAGAAGAAGCCATTCGCACTGCAAAAATACATAAAAATCAAATAGATGCAGTAGCTTTTACACGTGGTCCTGGATTATTAGGCGCATTGTTGGTTGGAACTTCATTTGCAAAGTCTTTTGCTCTTGCTCGTAATATCCCCTTGATAGATGTCAATCACATGCAAGCTCATATATTAGCGCATTTTATTGAAGATCCTAAACCTACTTTCCCATTTTTATGCCTTACTGTATCGGGAGGACACACACAAATTGTGCTGGTGAAAGATTATTTCGAAATGGAGATTTTAGGGCAGACGTTAGATGATGCCGCCGGCGAGGCGTTTGACAAAACAGCAAAAATTCTAAATTTACCATACCCGGGTGGGCCGCTAATCGATAAACATGCACAAAACGGTAACCCAGATGCCTATAAACTTCCTGAACCTCAAATACAGGGTTTAGATTTTAGTTTTTCGGGACTGAAGACAGCGATTCTTTATATGGTGCAAAAGGAGGAAAAAGCTGACCCCGATTTTCTGAAAAATCATATGGATGATGTGTGTGCTTCAGTTCAATCGCGTATTGTATCTATATTGCTTAATAAACTGAAAAAGGCAGCCAAAGAAACTGGAGTGAGAGATATTGCGATTGCTGGTGGCGTTTCGGCAAACTCTGGTTTAAGAAGAGAGTTGCTAGCAATGGGTGAACGGTATAAATGGAATGTGTTTATACCTAAGTTTGAGTACTGTACTGATAATGCAGCTATGATTGCAATAGCAGGATTTCAAAAATATTTAATTAACGATTTTGTTGGACAAGATGTCGGCCCATTGGCGCGTATGCCTATGTAGCACACGGATCCCGATCATAAAAAAAGACTAGTTTTTTAACTAGTCTTTTTTTGTTTTTATAATGGGGCACTATAACCGTATGCTTCAGCAATGTTTTTAAAAACTCCATCTACTGATTCGTAAAAGTTGAGATTATAACCCTCTGCTCCCCAAAATACGGTTGCTATTTTGATGGATTTATCGGATTGAAAAATTGATAGTAATTGTAGATTTTCAAAGTCAAATACGCCACCATCATCTACGCGCCAAGTACTCATTTCATCATATTTTGCAGGAAAATCTAACGTGATTAACTGATCATTATGCAGATAAGTCAGTACAGCAAGTGCTGAATCATTTTTAACCTCAAATAATGTTATATTTATCTGAGCTTTATTATTGAGTTCTGCTAGGGTTGAACTTTGTGATATCTTTCGATTATACTGCTTCGCTATTTTTAATTTTATCTGTTCATTTGTCTGTTTGTTAATCTTCTTGAATGGTAGAATTTGATTTTGATCAATGAATTTTTGATTCACTATTAAAGCAAAATCACCCTCTTTTATTTGCTCCTTTAAACTGAAAAAAGTACCACCATTATTCGAGAAATTGTTGCTTGTTTGTCGACCGTTAGAGGATTCACTTTCAGGTTTAGTACCTGAAAAATCAATAGAAGTGATTTTGTTTTCAATAATAGCATGTGTTGCCACCTCAGGTTTAATTTTTTCGTCTTCAACAGCCAAACTAACTAAAGAATCTTTTTTTTCATTTAAAAAAGCAAAACCTACAAAGGCTTCAGCCTTGTCTGTTTTGAGATTGCTTTCTTTTTTTTCTTGCTTGATTTGTTTTGGTTTTTCGTTCATGCAACTTATTAATAATGAAGAAGCTATGATGGCCGATAAGAATGTTGTAAAGTTTTTAACCATTTTCTATTTTATGGATTGATTTGTTCTCTATGGTTTAAAAATACGGGAAATTTTATAAATGAAAAATTTTCTTTTATGGAATTTTAATTACTGTGCATCATATGTTAAAATGTAAACTTAATTTTTAAAGCTATGCTAAACTCCAAATTGAATATTTACAAATCGGAATGGTTAGAGGTCGTTTTTGCAGGACGTAACCAATCTTATGGCGCTTTTGAATTGCGTAATTTATCGAATAAGGCAACGAACTGGTCGGTCGTAATTGTTTTAAGTGCAGTTGCTTTAATCGTGCTAAGTAGTAGCATATACAAAACATATTTCAAATCAGAAGCGCCAATTATAAATGAACGAATAACAGTTGTCGATTTACCTCCCCAGGTTGAACAGAAGGAAAAAGAGGAGGAAGACAAAATTGTAGAACCTATTCCTATTGAAAAAGAAGCACCACAACAGGTTGCTATAGATTTACCAAAGGAGGAAGTAATTCGTTTCGTTGAACCTAAAGTTGCTCCTCAAAGTATGGTAAAAGAAGATGTGGTGACGCAAGATGAACTAAACAAAACCAATAAATTGGCGGGACGCTTGAGTTTGAAGGCAAATCCTAATGGAACATCTATTGCAAGAGGTGAGTTTGGTACAGTAAAACGGGATGGTGGAATAACCGGCACGAACAAAGATGGTGCATTACATGGAGATCCAGATGCTATTGTTGGGTTTGAGCATATAGAAATTCAGCCAAGACCGCAGGGTGGGATGGAAGCTTTTATGAAATGGGTAGGCGAAAATTATCAGTATCCTGAAGCCGCTTTACAACAAGGTGTTAGTGGAATTGTTGAGGTTTCATTTGTAATAGAGAAAGACGGTACACTAACAGATATCCATTTAAAGCGTGATGTTTCCCATGGAACAGGGAAAGCTGCTGTTGAATTGCTTGTCAAAGCAAAAAAATGGAAACCAGGAGTTCAAAACGGTCGTCCGGTTCGGGTAGCCTATACATTGCCTATTCGGTTAAATACAGTCTCTCAATAAATATATTACTATTAGGGTTTAACTTTATTTAACAGTGGACGATTTAAACTTTAGGTAGTTTTCAACATCTTATTAACAAATGTCTGTAAACTCATCAATTAAAAACGAGTAGACAAAGTTGTTAATAGTATTAAATAGAAAATATCATGAAAAAGTTAATGTTAAGTTTGTTGCTATCTGGAGCAATGTTTGCGGGTTTTGCACAAGAAAAAGGTAATATTAAAGAAAACGTAAACCATGATGGTCACCGTTCTGGAAAACGAGAATTTAAGTTAGATAAAAAATCAGCAGAAGAAATTGCTCAATTGCGTACGGATCGTATGGATCAAAAATTAAAATTTACGGATAAGCAGCGTAAGGAAATCTATTCATTGCAATTGGATCAAGCGAAAAAGGATAAAAAGAACTTTGCGGATCGTAAAGCTGCTATGGAACAGATGAAGAAGGATCGCATGGCTCAACGTGAAAAGTTGATGAAAAATCTAAATCCTGATCAACAAAAACTGTATAAAGAGTCATTTGCTGAAAATCATAAACAGCACCGCATGCGTAAATCTGAAGATCGTCCAATGCGTCGTGATCGTTTGGACAGAAATAATAAAGGTGAAAAAAATAGTATAGAGGTTAAAAAAGATATAACCGAAAAAAATAGTTAGTCTGTTTTAATGGTTTGGTTTTAATTGGTTTTTGGTAAAAAAGGTCCGTTCGTAAGAGCGGACCTTTTTTTATTTAACAAATCTTCTTGTTATGGAATTGGTGTCAAATAGCTTAGTCACTAGGTAACTTAAGACAAAACTAATAATAGCGATGAGAATTATTTTTAGAGCCGTAGGTAGATATGGAATTTTGAAAAACAAGTCTGAAATGCCCTGTACTATTATAAAGTGACAAAGGAATATACCGAATGTAGCAAGAGACCAATCTTTAAGTGCTTTTGATTCACGGATTTTTAATCTTTGAAAAATAATAAACACCGAAAAAGTCATCATCGCGACGTTTATGGAGCAGAAATACCACACGATCTCTAAATTAGCATAGTTGGCAGGAAAATATTTTTGTGTAATTAGGAAACCTGAAAAAGTAATAACAAATCCGATTAAAAAGAGCGGAATAGCGATTGATAATGTTTTGTTCCAAGACCAATTTAAAGGGAATTTTACTAAATAATAGGCGAGAACGATGTAGCCGATAAAACCAGAAAAATAATAAAAAGTTCCAAACTCATTCCAGGTACAGACTCCCCAGATACCCGTATTGCCATAGTTGCCGTTGTAACCTAATAGTGGAGCAGCCATTTTAATGTAGGGCAAAACTAAAGTTACAATCCAAAACGCTAAAAAAATCTGAATGTCTTTTTTCGAAGCGCGATCCAGCCATGAACCAAATATGGGAATGATTAAATAAATGCCAATGAGCATGTAAATGTACCAAAGGGGTGTTGTATCGTAATTGAAGTTAAAAATTGAGGTTATTATTTTTGTTATAGTTCCTTCTACAGTGTATTTTTCAATTGAAATCAACCCATTGGGGCTTGATTTAATAAAATAGGCGTATAATGCAAATGCTATCGGAAGTGCAATGGACCAAAATAATAATGGAATAATGATGCGCCCGATACGTTTTTTATAAAATGTAGCGAGGTCGGTCTTAATCGGAAATAATAAAATACCGGACATCATGGCAAATAAAGGAACGCATGGTCGCACAAGACTTCCTATGAATACTGCTGTATGAAAAGAAAAGCTATTATCAAAAGAAGCGACAAATGCATCGCAGCTATGGCAGAGTACGACTAAAAAGCAAGCGAAGATTCTTAAAAAATCAATCCAGGGAATGTAAGTTCTTTTTGTTTGTAAATCCATAAATAAATTAGGTTTTTATTGATGGAGCTAAGCTAGGAAAAAAATAGCAATTGATTTCAAATCAATTGCTACAATCTTGTTAATCTTTATTTTTTTGTTGCTCTTTCCACTGTTTGGAAAATGATTTGTCTGCGATTTTTGGTAATTGTCGATTATTTCCCCATGTTTTTTTGAAAAATTTACTAATAAAGAAGTTCTTGATCTTTCCGCCGAATAAATCGATCAGCTTTCTCCTTTGTATTAAGTAAGTAAATCCTTTCCATGCTTTTTTCTCGATTGCTGGTGATAGATCCTCTGCTACGGAATCTCTACGGTTTAGCAACAGCATACGTTGAATATCGATACCAACCGGACATACTTCTGTACATTTACCGCAAAGCGATGAAGCATAGCTTAAGTGTTTAAACTCTTTCATGCCACTGAGGTGTGGAGATATGAGTGAACCGATTGGACCTTGATAAGTCGTTTCATAAGTGTGTCCACCAATATTTTGATAAATAGGACATACATTCAGACATGCTCCGCATCGGATACAATAAAGGCCCTGACGTTGGTCTTTTTGCGCTAATAGATTGGTTCGTCCATTATCCAGTAAAACGACATACATCTCTTCTGGTCCATCAGATTCATAAGCTTGTCTTGGACCGCTCAGTAGTGTGTTATAAACTGTTAAATTTTGACCTGTTCCATGAGTGGCAAGCAAAGGCCAGAATAAATCAAGGTCATTGATCGATGGTAATATTTTTTCAATACCTACAATAGCAATGTGGATTTTTGGGAAAGCTGTTGTTAAGCGGGCATTTCCTTCATTTTCTGTAATGGCAATACTACCGGTGTCTGCTATTAAAAAGTTTGCTCCGGAAATACCGATATCAGCAGTTTTATATTTTTCACGTAAGAGTTCACGTGCTTTCATCGTCAATTCTTCAGCTGTTGCTTCGAGCGGAGTGCCAAATCTTTCGTTGAATAATTGCGCTATATCCGCAAGACTTAAATGCATCGCCGGTGTAACGATGTGGTAAGGTTTTTGATCCAATAATTGAATTATAAATTCACCGAGATCACTTTCTAATGCCTCTATTCCTTTATTTTCTAGAAAATGATTGAGTTCAATCTCTTCAGAAGCCATGGATTTGGATTTGATAACACTTTTTGCATTATTTCGTTCCATGATCTTCCAGATTTCCTGACGCGCTTCTTCTGCGTTATTGGCCCAGATTACTTTACCTCCTCGTGCTATAAATTTGCTTTCAAATTCGAGTAGATATTTATCTAAATTTTCAATAGCTCTCCATTTTGTTAGATTGGCTTCTAAACGGGAGTTCTCCAGATTTACAAATTTACTCTTCCCTTTTTCGAAAGCAATAGTATACTTGTCGATATTATAGTTAATAATATCGCGATGTTTACTGTCGAAAGATTTTGTCGCACTTCTTTTAAAAATTTATCTGCAGAGCTTACTGACATCTAATTCTTTTAATTTTACAAAAAAGTTGGTAATAAATTACCAACTTTTAAAGATAACGCTTATAAATTATTTATCGCATGATGCGATCAAATTATTTAACTTTTAAATTCAAATTTAAGCTCAATTCGTTCAATTGATCCTGATGGATAGTTGAAGGAGCATCGATCATCACATCTCTTCCTGAATTGTTTTTAGGGAAAGCAATGACGTCACGAATAGAGTCTATTCCAGCTAATAATGCAACTAAACGATCAAATCCAAATGCTAATCCACCATGCGGAGGAGCACCGTAAGTAAATGCTTCCATTAAGAAACCAAATTGTTTTTGTGCCTCTTCGGGTGTGAACCCTAAATGTTTGAACATCAAAGATTGCAATTCACGATCGTGTATACGAATCGAACCACCACCTACTTCAGTACCGTTGAGTACAAAATCGTACGCATTTGCTCTAACTTCACCAGGATTAGTATCCAATAATGCAATATCCTCCGGTTTTGGAGAAGTAAAAGGATGGTGCATCGCATGGTAACGTTCAGACTCTTCATCCCACTCTAATAGCGGAAAATCAAGTACCCAAAGTGGTGCAAATTTGTTTTTATCACGAAGACCCAATTGATTGGCCACTTCAAGACGAAGTTCATTTAATTGTTTACGTACTTTATCCTTTGGACCGGCCATGATTAGGAATAAGTCACCAGGTTTAGCATTAAATAATTTTGCAAATTCTAATAATTGCTCAGGTGTATAAAACTTATCAACGGAAGATTTTACCGTACCGTCTTCATTGTAGCGCGCATATACAAGACCTGTTGCACCGACTTGAGGACGTTTTACAAAATCGGTCAATGCATCGAGCTGTTTACGAGTATAGTATGCACAATTTTCTGCGTTAATACCAACTACTAATTCAGCTGCATCAAACACAGGGAAGCCTTTGTCTTTTGCAACTTCATTTAATTCTACGAATTGCATACCGAATCGGATATCTGGTTTATCAGAACCGTATAAACGCATCGCATCGGCGTACGTCATACGAGGTACTTCTCCCAAATCAATATTCTTGATTTTTTGAAAATATGCTTTGCTAAACCTTCAAATATATTTAAAACATCTTCTTGCTCTACGAATGACATTTCGCAGTCAATCTGTGTAAATTCGGGTTGACGGTCTGCACGTAGATCCTCGTCGCGGAAACATTTTACAATTTGGAAATACCGGTCGAAACCAGATACCATCAATAATTGCTTGAATGTTTGTGGCGATTGTGGTAAGGCATAGAATTCTCCTGCATTCATACGAGAGGGAACAACAAAATCACGAGCACCTTCCGGTGTTGATTTGATCAAGACAGGGGTTTCAACTTCTAAAAAGTTTTGCTCGTCAAGAAAACGACGAACTTCCTGAGCTGTTTTGTGACGTAAAATTAAGTTTTCACGAACTGGGTTACGACGTAAGTCTAAGTATCTGAATTTCATTCTGATGTCTTCCCCGCCGTCGGTTTCATCCTCGATGGTAAATGGTGGCGTTTTCGCCGAATTTAATATTTCTAAAGAAGAAACCTTGATTTCAATTTCTCCAGTTGGAATTTTTAGATTTTTACTCGAACGTTCGATAACTGTTCCAGTTACTTTAATCACATATTCACGGCCTAGTTCACGTGCGCTAGCGCGTAAAGAATCGTCGTCATCCGAATTAAAAGTTAATTGTGTAATGCCATAGCGATCTCTTACATCTATGAAAGTCATTCCGCCTAAATCGCGAGATTTTTGAACCCAACCGCTAAGTGTTACTGTTTTACCTAAGTCAGCTATTGTTAATTCTCCGCACGTGTTTGTTCTATGCATACGCTAAATTTTAATTTTACTACAAAATTATCTGTTTTTAGGGAGAATAACGAATGGCAATTTTGTTTTTTGAAAGAAACTCCATTACACTTTTGGAAGCTGCTATTATTTCCATGGTAAATTAAATTTTTCATTCTTAGAATTGGTGAATTTTGAAACTAGTTGGTGTATTTTAAGGATGAATTTTAATGTTTTTATTTATCTGTTTTTTTATCCCACATTCTCCCATTTTTGAGTCATTTTTTGTAAAAAATATGTTTTTTGACGTAGTTTCAGTCCAGTTTGACGAAAATAAAAGTGATTTTTGAGGTCTTTTTTTTCGTGTTATACCGTTTTTTGAAACGGTATAAAAACTGTATTTATGCGCTGATATTTAGCTTTTTGCCTGCTTTTTCCTCAAGTAATTTTCAATTAAATGTAGCGGTCGGGCTATGTGGAAAACTTTTTTGTGGGTAAAAGTGGGTAAAAGTGGGTGAAAGTGTATACTTTTACATTGAATTTGAAACCAATGTGTACAAAATGAGTTTTTTAATTGGCGAATATGAATGCAAGTTGGACACCAAAGGAAGAATGGTGTTGCCCGCTGCGCTCAAAAGGCAATTGCCTGATGTTGAGCGTGAGGGACTTGTGATCAATCGTGGATTTGAAAAACATTTGGTGATCTATACGCGCGAGGAGTGGAATGCGATTACAGCTCGGTTAGCTCAGTTGAATCAGTACGTTGAAAAAAATAGGATGTTTATCCGAAATTTTACACGTGGTGCAACGGAGCTAAGTTTGGATGCTGCTGGTCGTGTTTTGTTGCCAAAGGGTTTGCTAGATTATTCAGGTATCACAGGTGAAGTTGTTTTGGCTTGCCAGGTTAATAAAATTGAAGTTTGGTCCAAAGACGGATATGAAGAGTTTATGAATGGAGATCTTGGAGAGGATTTTTCAGCTTTGGCCGAGCAGGTTATGGGAGGTTTTGATTTAGGAGGATTAGCGAATGGATAATGTTTATCACGTACCAGTAATGTTAAAAGAGTGCATGGATGCTTTGGCGATTAAGCCAAATGGTATTTATGTAGATGTTACTTTTGGTGGCGGAGGGCACTCAAGAGAAATTTTGAAACACTTGGGACCTGAGGGCAGGTTATTTGCTTTTGATCAGGATCCAGATGCATTAAATAATGTGATTGATGATGCTAGATTTACCTTGATCCATCAAAATTTTCGTTTCTTAAAAAACAATCTTCGTTTGAACGGGGTAAAGCAGGTGGATGGTATTTTAGCTGATTTGGGAGTTTCGTCTCATCAGTTTGATGCCGCTGACCGCGGCTTCTCTATTCGTTTTGATGCGGATCTGGATATGCGTATGGATCAGATTTCTGATGTTGACGCTCGTACAGTATTAGCGACTTACGCTGAGGAGGATCTTCATCGTATTTTCGGAATGTACGGGGAGATCGTTAATGCAAAAACATTGGCAAAGACAATTGTGACAGCTCGTTTGACTGCTCCTATTAATACGGTTGCGGAATTAAAGGAAGCGATCAAGAAGTTAGTGCCTAGAGGGAAAGAGCATAAATATCATGCGCAGGTTTTTCAGGCTTTGCGTATTGAAGTTAATAAAGAGTTAGAAGCTCTGCAGGAGTTTTTATTACAGACGGTCGATGTTTTAAAATCAGAAGGACGTCTTGTGGTCATGTCTTATCATTCTTTAGAAGATCGCTTGGTTAAGAATTTTATGGCTAAGGGCAAGTTTAGAGGTGATGTAGAGAAGGACTTTTTGGGAATGAAATAAAACCATTTCATGTTATCAGTCGTAAAGCAATTACGGCTAATGATACAGAACTGGTTGAAAATAATAGATCGCGTAGTGCGAAACTGCGTATTGCTGAAAAGTTGGAGATAGCTTAATGCTTTAATAAAGTGTCGAGATGGGCAAGAATACAATAAAACAGCAGGGATTAAGCGAGGAGCTTCAAGAGGAACTACAGGAAGCAGTTGAGGAAAAAGCCGAGGAAACCCAGAAGTTTCTGCGGACGCTACTTACTGCTGGTAATTTGTCTATATATTCCATCGTCAATTATCTGCCATTTATTGGGTTTGTAACGCTGCTCATGTTGCTTTATATTACAAATAGGCATTTTGCGGAGCGTACGATTCGTAATATCGATAAGCTGGGGAAGGAAGTTAAAGAGTTAAGCTGGGATCATAAATCACTTTCAGCAGAACTCATGAAAATGTCCACTCAAACTGAAATTGCGAAACGTGTGGATTCTTTAGGTTTGAAAGAGCGGGTAGAGCCACCGATCAAGATTGAAATTGTAAAAGAAAAAAAGAAGTAGGAGACGTTTATGAATATCAGAACTACCATTCTATTTCGTGTTTATATCGCATTCGGTTTAATCGTCCTTGTGGCGATTGCTGTGTTTACGAAGCTTTTTCATTTACAATATATTG
The DNA here is from genome assembly GCF_001006065.1 of Sphingobacterium sp. IITKGP-BTPF85. NCBI lineage: Bacteria > Pseudomonadati > Bacteroidota > Sphingobacteriia > Sphingobacteriales > Sphingobacteriaceae > Sphingobacterium > Sphingobacterium sp. IITKGP-BTPF85. Next base: position 2,941 of record NZ_ASZT02000024.1, on the reverse strand, counting down.
ACGGTGATAAATGGCGGGAGTTGTCAGATAGTTTATCCATTCAGGAGCGTGAAGTAGAGGCTGCTCGTGGAAATATCTACTCTAATGATGGAAGCTTATTGGCGACATCTGTACCTGAATACGAATTGCGCTTTGATGCTATGGCTATTCCGGAAGAGGAAAACGATTATTTCAATCTGAAAGTTGATTCTTTGGCGATTAAACTGTCGGGATTTTTTAAGGATAAATCTTCTAGACAGTATTTGACATTATTAAAACAGGCAAGAAATAAAAAGCAACGTTATGTCTTGATTAAGCGAGCTGTTTCGCATCAAGATCTGAAAGTTATTAGGAATTTTCCGTTGCTTAAAGCTGTTCGTGTTGGTAAAGAACGATATCCTGGTGGTTTGATTACAGAGCGTCAGAATAAGCGTATTCTTCCGTTTGTTAATTTGGCTGCGCGGACAATAGGCTATAAAAATGTCAAAGAAAATATTCATGTTGGACTTGAAGGTGCCTATGGTGAATATATTGACGGAAAAAGTGGAAAACGCCTGATGCAAAGAATTGCAGGGGGTGTATGGATTCCAGTTAACCGAGATATTGAAGTGGCTCCTGTAGATGGGGCTGATATTATCTCAACCATTGATATCAATATGCAGGATATGGCACAAAGGGCCTTGGAGAAGCAGATGATAGCTAGTAATGCTGATGAAGGTTGTGTTGTGATGATGGAGGTTAAAACGGGAGAAGTTCGTGCTGTTGCAAATTTTACGAAAGACAAAGATGGTGTCTACCGTGAAAAAATGAATATTGCGATTGCACAGAGTGCTGAACCAGGATCTACATTTAAACTAGCATCTTATCTGGCTGCTATTGATGATGGGTTGATCGATTCGAGTACTCATGTGAATGTTGGAAACGGAAACTGGCCGATCTACCGTCATACGATTAAAGATTCACATGCGCCTAAAAAATCAATAATGAGTGCGCAGGAAGCTTTTGAACAATCGTCAAACGTAGGTATTACGAAATTGATTTATGAGCATTATAAAGATAATCCAGGGAAATTTTCAGCTAAGCTGCATTCTTTTGGATTAGATCAGAAATTAAAATTACAAATAACGGGAGAAGGAGCTCCCTTGATAAAAACTCCAAAAAGTAAGAGTTGGAGTGGTCTGTCACTTGTACAAATGGCTTATGGCTACGAGCTAAAAGTGACACCATTACAGATGTTGACATTGTATAATGCCGTAGCGAATAATGGAAGAATGATTTCTCCGCTTTTTGTAAAAGAAATCAGACACCTAGGTAATACGGTTGAAAAATTTGAAGCAAGGGTTATTAATGAGAAGATTGCTTCTGATAAAGCCTTGGGACAAATTAGGGGAATGCTGGAAGGTACGATGAAAGATGGAACAGGGAAAACCTTGAGAAATCCATTGTATAGTTCCGGTGGTAAAACAGGAACGGCTCAAATGGCAGACGGTGCGATGGGATATCGTAATCGTAAATATCAATCTTCTTTTGCAGGATATTTTCCTGCTGAAGATCCAAAATATTCGATCATCGTGGTGATTCGAAATCCGAGAAACGGATATTATGGTGCGTCAACAGCGGGACCGGTTTTTAAAGAGCTAGCTGATATGGTGTATGCAAATGATTTGGATATGCACAGTGCTTTTAATAGAAAAAAACTAAATACGTCGGCCTTGAATACGAAGGCTTTAACATTAAAGGGATCGCGCGAAGCGACTCAGAAAGTGTACGAGCAGTTAGGTTTAAAAATTGTGAATTGGAATTCAATTGCACAGAATGATTCAACAAGTTCAACGCTTGGAGTTCCATTTGTGGAGTATCAAATAAAAGAGGGTGTAGTGCCAAATGTTATGGGAATGGGGTTGATTGATGCTTTGTTTGCTCTGGAGAATTCTGGATTTAAAACAAGCGTGATTGGAAAAGGAAAAGTGATTAAGCAATCTTTGATTGCAAGTCAGAAATTACCAATTGGTACAGGTGTAACAATAGAACTGAAGTAGAATGAAGAATTTAAAATCAATATTACATGCTATTCCTGTACAGGAGGTAGTCGGTCAACTAGATGTTGAGGTAGTATCGCTTTGCTTTGATTCGCGTCAGGTCGTGTTCGGAAGTTTGTTTATTGCCGTTAGAGGTGTACATACTGATGGGCATTTATTTATTGAAAAAGCAATTGCATTTGGAGCAAGAGCAGTAATTGTAGAAGAGTTGCCGACAGAGACGTTGGATTCTGTCGTTTATATTGTTGTAGCCGATTCAGCATTAGCTTTGGGTATTGTTGCATCTAACTTTTATGATAATCCGTCAAAGAAATTGAAATTGGTTGGCGTGACGGGAACGAATGGTAAAACAACTGTTGCAACGTTATTGTTTCAGCTGTTTTCAGAATTGGGTTATCATGTTGGGCTTTTGTCAACTGTACAGAATCAGATCGGTGATCGTATTATACCTGCAACACATACAACTCCTGATCCTATTCAATTAAATCACTTATTGAGTGAAATGGTTGAAGAGGGATGTGATTACTGTTTTATGGAGGTAAGTTCGCATGCAGTAGTACAACAACGGATTGCAGGTTTGAAATTTACAGGCGCTATTTTTACGAACATTACGCATGATCATCTAGATTTTCATAAAACTTTCAGTAGTTACATTAAGGCAAAGAAAAAGTTTTTTGATGATTTAGATACAGCTGCTTTTGCACTGACGAATGAAGATGATCGTAATGGACAGGTGATGTTGCAAAACACATTTGCTTATAAAAAGACATATGGCTTGCATTCTGGTGCAGATTTTAGTGCTAGAATTGTGGAAAGTCATTTCGATGGGATGTTGATGAACATCGATGGTCATGATGTTTGGGTGAAATTGGTTGGAGGCTTTAATGCTTATAATTTACTGGCAGTTTATGGAGCTGCTATTT
>NZ_ASZT02000023.1:0-52915 GCF_001006065.1 Sphingobacterium sp. IITKGP-BTPF85 | reverse complement strand
TTTGATAGTTTGATAAATAATGCATTATATTTACGAAGTAAGCAACAGCAATGAAAAATTCTATAATTATTACATCGATTATTATTACCACCGGGATAAAACTTAGGAGGAGGTAGTTTCGTTGTATAGAAATGTAGACAAGATATTTCATAAACGCCTTCCTCTCAGAGTGAAGCGTTTTTTATGCTTAAAACAAACAAACAAACAAACAAACAAACAAACAAACAAACAAACAGTATATATTATGAAGATTTTAAAATTTGGAGGAACGTCGGTGGGCTCTGCAGCTAGTATCAAAGCAGTACTTAGCATTGTGAAGAAATCGTACAACTCTGGAGAGCAACCGTTGGTCGTCTTGTCTGCCATGTCAGGAGTTACTAATTTACTTTGTAAAATGGCTATTGATGCTTCTGAAGGCAAGTCTTTCCAAGAAGATTTAGCTTTGATAGAAACTAAGCATTTCGATGTTATTAAGGCATTAATAGTTGTGCGACACCAAAATCCTGTTTTTACTAAACTCAAATTGTTTTTCAACGAGATCGAAGAATTATTGCAGGGCATCTATGCATTAAGAGAGTTAAGTGAGCAAAGTAAGGATTTGATTGTAAGTTATGGTGAACGTTGCTCTACCTTCATGGTATCTAAAATTTCGGAACAGGATTTAGAAGCATCTTTATTTGTTGATGCATCTCATTATATTAAAACAGATTCTCATTTTGGACATGCTCATGTTAACGATCAGTTGACAGAACAACTTGTTAAGTCATTGTATTTAACAAACAATGATAAACTTATGTTCGTCACTGGATTTATAGCTTCTAATGAGAACGGACGTATGACAACCTTAGGTAGGGGAGGATCAGATTATACTGCCGCTATTTTTGGTTCTATTTTGAATGCTACTGCAATCGAGATATGGACAGATGTTAATGGTATGCTGACTGCGGATCCACGGATTGTAAAAAAAGCATTTTCGTTGCCTGTTCTTTCTTATACAGAAGCTATGGAGCTTTCTTATTTCGGCGCCAAGGTCATCTATCCGCCAACGATGATTCCTGCTTTTCTAAAGAAGATACCTATTGTGATACGTAATACGTTTGAGCCAGATTTCGCAGGTACTTTTATTCAGTTTGAAAGTGGAAAAACAACTTTACCAATTAAAGGTATTTCTTCGATAGGAGAAATATCTGTTATTAACCTGAGCGGTTCAGGAATGATCGGTAAATCTGGATTTAGTGGCAGGTTGTTTACTTTATTAGCGAGAGAGCAGATTAATGTGGTCTTAATCACCCAGTCTTCTTCCGAACATAGTATCACTTTTGCGGTCAATCCAGAAGATGCATTACGTGCTAAGAGTTTAATTGAAAATGAATTTGAACTGGAAATACAGGCTAATAAATTAATCAATCCGGAAATCGAAAATGACCTGTCTGTATTGGCTATTGTTGGTGAGAATATGAAGAAAACTCCAGGTATGTCAGGAAGATTATTTTCTTCATTGGGCCGCAATGGAATTAATGTGCGTGCAATTGCACAAGGATCTTCGGAATATAATATATCTGTTATTATTTCGAAGAATGATTTATCAAAATCCCTGAATGCTGTTCACGATGCTTTTTTTGCTGAACTTAAGAAGACACTTTATGTTTTTAATCTGGGAACTGGAAATATTGGTTCTACTTTATTCAAGCAATTGGAGAGTCAATACGATTTCTTGCTTAGTAAAAATGATCTTGAAATCAAGGTGGTTGGTATTTCAAACAGTAAGAAAATGTTGTTTAATCTAGATGGTATTGATTTGGCAAATTGGGACAGTGAACTTTTAGAACAGGGCGAGGATGCGGATTTAGCGGTATTCGTAGAACGTATGAAAGGTTTCAATCTTCCTAATTGTGTATTTATAGATAATACTGCTAGTCGATTGCCTTCTAGTTATTATGAGGGTATTTTCCAATCTAATATTTCAATTGTTACCTGTAATAAAATTGCTAATTCAGGAAAATATGAACAATACAAAACATTGCGGGAGACGGCTCATAAGCATGGTGTTGATTTCTTCTATGAGACCAACGTTGGTGCCGGTCTTCCGATTGTGCGTGTTTTGAAAGACCTGATGTTAAGTGGTGACCGTATTGTTAAAATCGAAGCTATACTTTCTGGAACAATCTCTTACATCTTTAATAATTTTAAAGATGAGGTATCTTTTTATGATGTGGTAAAACAAGCGCAGGCTCTAGGTTATACTGAGCCGGATCCTCGTGATGATCTAGGTGGAGTTGATTTTATGCGTAAAATGTTGATTTTAGCACGTGATGCAGGTTATCCAATCGAAGCTGAAGATGTCAATTTAGGCGCAATATTACCTGAACCATGCTTGAAAGCAGATTCAGTGGAGTCTTTTTATGAAGAGCTTAAAAACGAGAACAGTTATTTTGAAGCATTAAAAGAAAAGGCTCGTCTTGAAAATAAAGTGATCCGTTATATTGGAAAATTAGAAGATGGAATTGTTTCTATTTCTGTACAGATTGTAGACGACAAGCATCCTTTTTATGCACTGTCTGGAAGTGATAATATTATCTCATTCACGACAGAACGTTATAAGGAAAGACCACTGGTAGTCAAAGGACCTGGTGCCGGAGCTGAAGTAACAGCTGCAGGAGTATTTGCGGATTTAGTAAATGTTGGCGCATAATCAAAAGTTTCACTAGACCTGTTATTGCATTGGATAACAGTAATAAATATTAAATATGAAAACTTCTCTATCGAAGAAAAAGATAAATCTGGATAATATGTTGGATCACATTCATGTTTTCGCTCCGGCGACAGTCGCGAATATGATTTGTGGTTTTGATATTTTGGGCTTTGCTTTAGAAGAACCAGGAGATGAAGTAATCATGCGAAAAACGAGTGTACCAGGAGTTGTGATCACTAAAATCACAGGTGATGATGGACGTCTTCCGGTGGATGCCGACAAAAATACGGTGTCCGCTTGTGTACAGTTTCTATTGCAGCATCTGGGTTTAGAAGATCGAGTGGGAGTCGAAATTGAATTACATAAGCATATGCCTATTGGATCAGGTTTGGGATCAAGTGCTGCGAGTACTGTGGCAGGTCTATTTGCTATTAATAAAATGCTGGGCGATCCCCTTTCTAAAGAAGAACTATTACCTTTTTGTGTGGAAGGCGAACGATTAGCATGTGGACATGGTCATGCTGATAATGTTGCTCCTTCTTTATTTGGCGGTATTACCTTGATTAGAGGACATGATCCTCTGGATCTCATTCCTTTGCCTGTACCGGAAGAATTAGTTGCTGCTGTGGTATTTCCACAGGTTGATGTTCCTACCCGTGACGCACGCCAATTGATTAAAGAAAAGGTGTTGTTAAAAGATGCCGTAATTCAATGGGGGAATATTGCAGGACTTGTAGCAGGGCTCTTTAAAAATGATTATGATCTCATATCGCGAAGTATGCAGGATGTATTGATCGAACCGACTCGGGCCATTTTGATTCCTCAGTTTTATGAAATGAAGCAAATTGCATTAGAAAATGGTGCATTGAGTTTTGGCATTTCTGGCTCAGGTCCTTCTGTTGTGGCAATCACAAGGGATAAGGCTATGGCGAAGCAGATCGTTGAACAGATCAAGGCTCATCTAGCTGAATCAGAGATTGAAAGTTATGGATATGTATCGGGTGTTAATGTTGATGGACCTAAAGTATTAAATTAAGATTATTATGAAATTTTACAGTACCAATAATAAAGCATTACGTGTTTCTTTTAAAGATGCAGTTTTTAATTCACTACCTGCAGATAAAGGACTTTATATGCCTCTGGAGATTCCACAATTGGATCCCTATTTTATCAAAAATATACAACAATATTCGCTTCAAGAAATTGCATTTACAATAGCTCAAGCTTTTATTGAAGATGATATCCCTGCTGATGTGCTTAGAAATATTATAGCCGATGCTATTAATTTTGATGCTCCTGTTAAGTTTTTGAGTTCTGATACTGCGGTATTAGAATTATTTCATGGGCCTTCTTATGCCTTTAAAGATTTTGGTGCGCGCTTTATGAGTCGTGTTATGGCGTATTTTTCGGGTGCAGATGATAAGTTATTGGATGTACTGGTTGCGACATCTGGAGATACGGGCGGAGCAGTTGCTTTGGGTTTCTTGGGTGTTGCAGGTACACGTGTTACCATTTTGTATCCAAAAGGTAAAGTGTCTGATATTCAGGAGTTACAATTAACTACTAATGGCCAAAATATAAGAGCCATTGAAATTGATGGAACTTTTGATGATTGTCAAGCATTGGTTAAACGAGCTTTCAATGATCCGGAGCTTAATGAACAACTGAGATTAACATCGGCTAATTCCATTAATATTGCACGTCTGATCCCGCAGACATTTTATTATTTCTATGCTTATGCACAATTGAAAGCGCAAGGCTCGGACAGAGTTGTGTTTACGGTGCCAAGTGGTAATTTTGGTAATATCGGTGCCGGCTTATTGGCTTTCAAAATGGGACTTCCTGTAGAGCAGTTTGTTGCGGCTACAAATGCAAATGATACTGTTCCACGTTTTATTAAATCTGGAAAATATGAACCCAAGCCATCTGTACAAACTTTAGCAAATGCGATGGATGTCGGTGATCCGAGTAACTGGGTTCGTATTCAAGATTTATTTGATTATAATCTTGATAATTTAAAAGGCATGATCACCACATACACGTATACAGATAAGGAAACTCGGGCAGCGATGGAACAGTTGCACCATACTTATCATTATGTGGCTTGTCCGCATACGGCTATTGCTTGGTTGGGATCACAGGCTTACCGTGGTGAACATCCAGGTTCTTATGGATCTGTATTTTTATCTACAGCACACCCTTGTAAATTTCCAGATGCTATTTCGGAGCAGGTATTCAGTAAAATTAAATTGCCTTTAGGCGTTGAACAATTACACAATAAAGATAAGGTTGTAGAAGCTTTTCCTGTTGATTATGCTGTTTTTAAAAATTACTTAATCACGCATAAATAGTTGAATAGGCTCATTTAAATGGGCCTATTTAATTTATATTCTTTTTTTGAAGAGTTTTAGATAAACATCGAGATTTAAACTTATGATAAATTTAGGTGGCAAGATGTTTCAAATAAGTTGAAAACCTGTACTTTTGTTCCGATGAAAAAAATTATTCTGAATAAAGGAAAAGATAAGGCAGCTTGGCAACTTCATCCTTGGGTCTTTTCTGGTGCAATAAAGCGTATAGATGGTGCACCCGATAACGGGGATGTTGTTACTGTTTTTAATGCAGAAAATGAGTTTATTGCTTTCGGACTTTTTCACGATTCATCTCGTGTAGCTGTTCGTTTATTAGAATGGCATCCTGATCAACAGATCAACGAACAATGGTGGCGCAAGCGTATTCAAAAGGCTGTTGAAGCACGCCGTCATTTATTGATTGAAGGAAAGAATGATACTGCAAGGTTGATTTTTGCTGAGGCAGATTTTGTTCCTGGATTGATTGTGGATAAGTATGCTGATTATATCTCAATACTAGTGCATGCTGCAGGAGTTGAGAGAATCAAGGATGTGGTTATTGATGAGCTGAATAAATTATTAAGTCCTAAGGGAATTTATGAGCGTTCAGATCTTAAATCACGAGAGCATGAGGGATTGCCGGATACAAATGGTTTACTTTTTGGAGAACTTCCACCTGAGTTTGTTGAGATTATTGAAAATGGTATTCGTTATCAGGTGAATATTATAGATGGTCAAAAATCAGGCTTTTATTGTGATCAAAGAGAGAATAGAGCTTTAACAGCTCAATATGTGAAGGGTAAAAAGGTGCTGGATTGCTTTTGTTATTCTGGCGGTTTTACTTTAAATGCTTTCCATGAAGGTGCGGCAAGCGTTACTTCTGTGGACAGTTCCGCTTTAGCAATTGAAACGTTGAGACGTAACATTCTGTTAAATGGATATAGTGAAGAAGCACATGTTGCTATCCAATCTGATGTGAATAAGCAATTGAAAGTATTTGCTGAAGAGCAGCAAAAATTTGATGTCATTGTATTAGATCCACCAAAGTATGCTCCTTCAAGATCTTCGTTAGAACGTGCTTCACGTGCGTATAAGGATTTGAATAGGAGAGGATTACTGCTTTTGGAATCGGGAGGTTTATTGGCCACTTTTTCATGTTCTTCTGCTATGGACATTGATACTTTTAAGCAAGTATTAGCATGGGCAGCATTGGATGCCGGCAAAGAAATACAGTTTATTAGACAATTTCATCAACCAGATGACCATCCGGTAAGAGCATCATTCCCAGAAGGGGAATATTTAAAAGGATTATTAGTAAGAGTTATTTAAAAAAATAAAAGAGGTTTCTAAATGTGGGGAACCTCTTTTTTACGTTATGGAAGTACAAAATAATAAGATTAGGCCCGAGTTTTCTATTTTACTCGCAGTTAGTTTCGCTCATTTATTAAATGATATGATTCAGGGTGTTATTCCGTCAGTTTATCCTTTATTAAAAGAAGAACATCATTTGAGTTTTTCTCAGATTGGAATTATAACGCTTGTATATCAGATCGCGGCATCTATTTTTCAACCTGTTGTAGGGTCGTTTACAGATAAGCGACCAATGCCTTATTCGCAGATTATCGGTATGACTTTTTCGATTTCGGGCATGGCACTTTTTGCTTATGCGCCAAGTTATGCTTTGATTTTGTGTGCTGTATTTTTGGTTGGGATAGGTTCTTCGATATTTCATCCTGAATCTTCCCGAGTTGCTTATATGGCATCTGGCGGGAAACGAAGTATGGCACAATCTATTTTTCAGATCGGAGGTAATGCAGGTACTGCTCTGGCTCCAATTATCGTCGCATATCTTGTTTTACCGAAAGGACAATCATCTATTGCCTGGTTTTGTGTGATTGGAATCATAGGGCAGATTGTTTCTTATTATATTGGCAGTTGGTATAGTGAAAAGCTTAAAAATAGAGCTAAAAATGCAAGTGCTGGTATGCGTATACCGGATCTATCGGAAGCTCGTGTGGTGCTAACAGTTGTTGTCCTGATGCTATTAATTATCTCGAAGTACTTTTACATTGCTAGTATTACTAATTATTTTCAGTTTTATACCATGGAGAAGTTTGGTTTAACGGAAATTCAAGCGCAAGTGTATCTATTTTACTTCTTAATTGCTGTTGCGGCGGGCACATTGTTAGGTGGAATTTTTGGTGACCGTTTCGGAAGAAGTATGTGATTTGGTTTTCAGTTTTGGGAGTCGCGCCTTTTTCTTTACTATTGCCCTATGCAGATTATACCATGACTGGTGTATTAGTGGTTATTATAGGTTTAATCTTATCATCGGCATTCCCAGCTATCATTGTTTATGCACAGGAGCTGTTGCCTAAAAAATTAGGTATGGTTTCTGGCTTATTCTATGGTTTCGCATTTGGTATGGGTGGTTTGGGATCAGCGTTATTAGGCTGGCAGGCGGACCATACATCGATTGAGTTTATTTATCATGTATGTTCTTATCTACCGCTTATTGGCGTCGTTGCATATTTCTTGCCGAATCTACAAAAAACACCTTATAAAGATGTTATGTAAATCTTCTTTGCTTTACATAAAATAAATAAAGTGCTCCATGGAGCGCTTTATTTATTTTATAACATCGAGCCATCCTTTTGCCATTAAACTGGCTCCAGCTAACGAAGTGTGAACTCCATCTGTTGTCCAATAAGAGCCTGAGGCCTTTTGTTCGGCATTATCAAATATTGATTGATATGGAATTAATGAAGCATTAAATTCTTTTGAGATATCAACACAAGCTTGTTGGTAACCTGCGAAGTCGGGAAACCAGTCCTCTGTAACATGTTGTACATTTTTAACGCCGAATGGCTCTCCTATAATCAGCTTTACGTTCGGTAATTTTGATAGCGTCTGCTGTAATAAAGTCTGGTATTGTTTCTTAAACTGTTCTGGTGTATTTGTTGCACCACTATCCTTTGTTCTCCAAAAATCGTTTACACCGATCAGAATACTTAGAATAGTGGGTTGAATATCGATGGTATCTTCTTGCCATCTATTTTGCAAATCTGGTATTCGATTTCCACTGATACCGCGATTGTATATCTTGAGATTTTTATCGGCATATTTTTCTAACAGCACCGCGGCGGCTAGATTTGCATAACCAGAACCTAACGCCCAGTTGTCATTTGCATTTTTATTTTTTCTATCCCGACCATTATCCGTGATTGAGTCTCCTTGAAATAAGATTACATCGTCTTTGCTTATACTTATTCTTTTTGATTTATTTAGGTTGTCCAGGCTTTCAGCCTGAGCAGAAAATAAATTGGCGTTAGTTAATAAACTAGCGCCAATAATACTTTTTGTAATAAATGATCTGCGATTCGTTTTCATATTTAGTTATACGTTGATAGACTAAATATAAAAAACTAAGTATATTTTTCTATACCATCAAGGATAATTTTACAAGATTTTTCAATTTCATCGTTTGTGATGGTCAAAGGAGGAGCTACACGCAATGCTGTTTCACAATGTAAATACCAATCAATCATGATTCCTTGTTGTGCGCAATAATTACTCACATTATAAACCTGGTCAAAAGTTTCAAGCTGTAGACACATCATCAATCCTTTTCCTCTAATTTCTATAATTTTAGGATGTTGTAATAGTGTTCTGAATAGTTGTTCTTTCTCAGCAACTTGTTCTACCAATTGATTTTCTCTGATGACTTCTAAAGATGCTTTTGCGGCCGCACAACTAACAGGATGTCCGCCAAAAGTCGTGATATGACCGAGCATCGGATTGTCTTTGATTACATCCATCACTTGCTTCGATGCAACGAATGCTCCTAAAGGCATACCGCCACCAATACCTTTGGCAAGCATGAGAATATCAGGTACGATATCATAATGTTCGAATGCAAATAACTTTCCAGTTCTACCAAAACCTGTTTGAATCTCATCAAAGACTAGCAATGTTCCTGTTTCATTACAACGTTTACGTAGAGCCTGCATATATGAAATATCAGGAACACGTACTCCAGCTTCTCCTTGTATAGCTTCAATAATTACAGCTGCAGTCTTTTCTGTGATCAGCGATAAGTCATCACTATTATTGAATGTTATGAATTCTATTTCGGGAAGTAATGGTGCGTATGCAGTATGATATTCTTCATTTCCGATAAGGCTTAATGCTCCCTGTGTACTGCCGTGATATGCTTTTTTTGCTGCTATAATCTGTCTTCTTCCAGTAAAGCGCTTTGCTACCTTCATACTTCCTTCGACGGCCTCTGCGCCTGAATTGGTAAAATAGACTGATTCAAATTGTTTTGGAAGTACAGCTAATAAGTCAGTTGCAAATTCAACTTGTGGAGCTTGTACAAATTCACCATATACAGTAACATGTAAGTATTTTTCAAGCTGATCTTTGATTGCCTGGATAACTTTTGGATTTCTATGCCCAATATTACTGACATTGAATCCTGATACCAAATCCATATATTCTTCACCATTTGGTCCATATAAATAGACTCCTTCTGCTTTTGCTATTTCAATCATCCTTGGTGAATTTGATGTTTGAGCCGTATTTAGCAGAAAAAGTTCCCGATTATTTAGCATCTTATTAGTTGTTTAAAAAAAAGAAGAAGTCTTTTGGACTTCTTCTTATATGCGTATTAATTATTGTTTTTTCGATTATTGAGCGATTTAATCAAGTATTCTCGAAACTCCTGTTCGACTTGAAAAAATTGAGAGGAGCGTGAAGTTCCAATAACTTTGGAAAATTTTTCACGATAATTTTTCTTGATCTCTAGTTCTTTTGCATCATAAGCGATAACATCGCGAGAATTTCCACGGAGATTATTTCTCGAAGGACTATTTCCTGTTTTAGCTTTTTTAACATTCCACATTTCCTTTGAATATTCATTATAAATAGGAAAAAAATCTTGAGCTTCTTTTCGTGATAGATTTAATTCTCTTGTAATAAAAGCAATTTTTTCATTTTCAATGATTTGAAAACGTTCATTGTCCTGTGCATAAGTGGTTGATAGACCTACAATACAGAAACAAAATATGATAATTATATTCTTAATCTTTGACATCATTATAACGTGTATTTAAGATAATCCTCAATATCTTTGTCCTTAATTTTACCATTTGTTCCTACTATGTCTTCATCATCGATATATTTTGCAACATATAATAAATCATCACTATTTCCTGTTTGTGCTAGGTAATTAATGATTTCCTGGTCTGACACATGTGTAAGATTCTTCTGTTCTTGAGTGCTATTTTGGAATCCAAAATAACTTCCAATACCCAAAATGGCCACTAGAGATGCTGCTACAGCATATTTATTCCAAGGAATTTTCCTTTTAATAGAATGAATAGGAACTTCAGCTGGAAGATCTGATGGCAAGCCTGCATGAATCGATTTAGTAATTTTAGCAGTTAATGATTCAAAATATTTATTAGGAGCTTCAAAACCATCTGTAATAACTACTTGTTTTAAATTGTCCGTAATTATTTTTGCGGCTATCTGCTCGTTAAATTCATTGAAATATAAAGATGGGGTTTCAAATCCATCTTGAGTCACTTTAGATTTTAAATTATCTTCTGTTACTTTTAGTAATATATTATTTTGTAAAGACGAAAAGTAATCATCTGGATGACTAAAGCCATCGGTTTTAATCTGATCTTTTAGCTTTTCTTCAGCTACTTTGCCTAAGATATTTTGTTGAAGTTTTTCAAAATAGCCAACGGGTACATCTCGGATTTCTTTTGGTGATGATTCCAATTTGACTTGAGCAATCAAAGATTCATTTAAATCTTTGAAGTAATCTTTGGGCACGTCAAAAGGATTTACACGCAGTGAATCGGGTAGATTATTAGCTTCCATTCCCTCATGATATGTGTTATTTTCCTTCATTATAAATCATTAGAGTACCTAAATCAAAAAAGGTTTAATCGTTGTTATGAAAAAAAGCTTCTATTTTTTTTACAGCTAAATGATATGATGCTTTCAAGGCACCAACACTTGTTCCTAGTACTTCTGAGATTTCATCATATTTCATATCATCAAAGTATTTCATGTTAAAAACAAGTTTTTGTTTTTCTGGAAGTGTTAATAAAGCCTGTTGTAATTTCATTTGTGCTTTATCACCACTAAAGTAACTACCACTTGATAAAGAGTCTGCTAAATAAGCAGAACTATCGTCATCCAACGATACGTTCTGCTTAAGTTTTTTCTTATTCAAGAATGTAATACATTCATTGGTCGCAATGCGGTACAGCCAAGTGTATAATTGGGAATCCTCACGGAAGTTCGCCAAATTTCGCCATACTTTAATGAATATGTCTTGGACAACATCATCAGCATCATCATGATCAATGACCATTCTTCTCACATGCCAATATATTTTTTGCTGATATTTGGTCAGCAGCTGATTAAATGCTTCTTCGCGCGTACTTTCGTTAGCAAATTTTGAAATAATTAAAGCATCTTCCATATATTGACGTTGTGATGTTTGTTTTTTTATTTTCTGTTAATAACACGTTGTGCTGCCGCAACAATTGCTGCCGCATTCAAACCATATTTTTCCATTAATTGAGCAGGAGTACCTGATTCGCCGAAGCTATCATCTACTGCTACAAATTCTTGGGGAGTTGGTAAGTTTTTAGCTAAACTTGAGCTACACTATCTCCCAAACCGCCTAAACGATTGTGTTCTTCTGCAGTTACTACACATTTTGTTTTAGTAACTGATTTTAAAATAGCTTCTTCGTCTAAAGGTTTAATGGTGTGGATGTTGATGATTTCAGCATCAATGCCCAATGCTGCTAATTGCTCACCAGCTTGGATAGCTTCCCATACCAAATGACCTGTTGCGATAATTGTTACATCAGTTCCTTCGTTTAATGTTACTGCTTTTCCAATTATAAATTCTTGGTCAGCCGGAGTGAAGTTAGGAACTACTGGACGTCCAAAACGTAAGTAAACAGGACCTTCAAATTTTGCTGCTGCAATTGTTGCAGCTTTAGTTTGATTGAAATCACAAGGATTGATAACTGTCATTCCAGGTAACATTTTCATCAAACCAATATCTTCTAAGATTTGGTGTGTAGCACCATCTTCACCTAATGTTAATCCGGCGTGTGAAGCAGCAATCTTAACATTTTTGTCAGAATAGGCGATAGATTGGCGAATTTGATCGTAAACACGACCCGTTGAGAAGTTTGCAAATGTTCCTGTAAAAGGAATTTTACCACCAATTGTCAAACCAGCTGCGATTCCCATCATGTTTGCTTCAGCAATACCAATTTGGAAGAAACGCTCTGGAAATTCATTTATAAAATCGTTCATTTTTAATGAACCGATTAAATCAGCACATAAAGCAACAACATTTTCGTCTTGTTTACCTGCTTCTAATAATCCAGCACCAAATCCTGAACGGGTATCTTTTGATTCTGTGAAAGTATATTTTTTCATTTTTTACTAGTATGGAGTAGTTAGTATAGAATAGCTCGTACTTAGATTTCTTCAAATGACGTTTGTGGGTCAATTTCTAAATACTAATGTTTTAAATACTAATATCTAATATAATTAATAATCGCCCAAAGTTTCTGTTAACTGACCTAAAGCCGAAGCTAATTGATCATTATTTGGAGCAACACCGTGCCATTTGTGAGATCCCATCATGAAATCAACACCATTCCCCATTTCAGTATGTAATAATATAATTACTGGTTTACCTTTACCTGTATGAGATTTTGCTTCTTCAAGTCCAGCAACTACGGAGGTCATATCATTACCTTTTGCTACTTCTAATACATCCCATCCAAAAGCTTCCCATTTAGCGCGAAGATCACCTAATGAAAGAACTTGATCTGTAGAACCATCAATTTGAGCACGGTTATAATCAACCGCTGCAATCAGATTGTCTACTTTATTATGAGGAGCATACATTGCTGCTTCCCAAACTTGACCTTCTTGCAATTCACCATCACCCATTAAAACATAGACTAAATTTGTGTCTTTGTTTAATTTTTTAGCTTGAGCAGCACCAATTGCAGCAGAAAGTCCTTGGCCTAGTGAACCAGATGCAATACGAATTCCAGGAAGACCTTCGTGTGTAGTCGGGTGTCCTTGAAGACGAGAATTGATTTTTCTGAAAGTAGCTAATTCGCTTACTTCAAAGTATCCTGCTCGTGCAAGTGTACTGTAGAAAACTGGCGAAATGTGACCATTTGATAAGAAAAATAAATCTTCACCGATGCCATCCATATCGAAAGATGGATTACGTTTCATTGCATTGAAATAAAGAGCAACTAAGTAGTCCGTACAACCTAATGATCCACCTGGGTGGCCAGATTGGCAAGCATGTACCATACGTACGATGTCACGTCTTACTTGTGATGCAATTTGTTCTAGTTTATTGATATCTGCACTCATTTTAATATATTGATTTCACAATTAGCCGTAAAGTTAGTCATTTTTAATAGAGTAGGGGTTATAAATTGTAAATTTTAGGGACAAAATAACGATTCAAAATTGTCTTCTAGTTTATTCTATTTAGAAGATGTGTTTTTTCTTTAACTCATGAGTCATAAATAAAGAACTTATCCAAGTATGTATGTGTGTTATAATAGTTATCAGCTTGATTGTATGGTGGCTATGGTTTATTTTTTTATAAGCAAGAATTATATCGCATGCATATTTTATGGATATGAATATCATGTTTATAAATTAAGAATTCAAAAAAAAAGCCGTTCTATTATGAACGGCTTTTTACTTGATATAACTGTATCTTTTACATAGATTCAGCTACAACTTCTTCGACTTCAGGAACCATACGTTTTAGTAAGCCTTCGATACCAGATTTTAAGGTGATACTTGATGACGGACAGCCACTGCAAGATCCGCGTAACTCAACAGTTACAACGCCATCACTAAATGATTTATAAGCGATAGCACCACCATCTTGTTCAACGGCAGGACGTACATAGTCATGTAATACCTGTTGAATTTTAATTTCAATATCAGAACCTTCAAAAGCTACATCTTCGGTATGTTCAATAGGTTTTACTGCAAGTTCAGACTCTACTGCACCTTTTATAAAGTCTTTTAATAATGCTTCAATATCAGTCCACTCAGCATCTTCACTCTTGGTTACTGTAACAAAGTTGCTTGCGAAAAATACACCGTTTACAAAATTAAATTTGAATAATTCTTTTGCAAAAGCTGATTCTTGTGCTTTATCCTTATCCGCATAATCCAAGCTGCCGTTGATCAATAACTTATTGACCAAAAATTTCATCGTCGATGGATTCGGAGTGGATTCAGTATATACGTTAATTGTTGCCATATTAATCTTTGTCTATTTCGAATGACAAATATAAGTTAAAAATCAGGTGATGTTAGTCATTAAAGCGTAAAAGCTTATAGACTTACACCTGTGTAACTAGAAGGGCTTATTGATTTTAGTTCAGCCTTAACTTTATCTGTAACATTTAAATTGTCCACAAATTCAGCAATTGTTTCTTCCGTTACATGCGTGTTTGTACGTGTTAAATCTTTTAGAGCTTCGTATGGTTTAGGGTAGCCCTCTCTTCTTAATACTGTTTGAATTGCCTCTGCAACAACTGCCCAGTTATTATTTAGATCTGCTTGCAATGCCTGCTCATTTAATATCAATTTTCGTAAACCTCTTAAGTAGATTTGATTGCAATTAGTGTATGCGCAAAAGGAACGCCGATATTACGCAATACTGTTGAATCTGTTAAATCCCTCTGTAAACGAGAAATAGGTAATTTTGCTGCTAAGTGTTCAAATAATGCATTTGCAATTCCTAAATTTCCTTCTGCATTTTCAAAATCAATCGGATTTACTTTATGTGGCATTGCTGAGGATCCTATTTGACCAGCAGTAATTTTTTGTTTGAAATATTCCATTGACACATAAGTCCAGATGTCGCGGCACAAATCAATTAATATCGTGTTAATGCGTTTGAAAGCATCACAGCTTGCTGCAAAATTGTCGTAATGTTCAATTTGGGTGGTTGTTTGTGAACGACTTAGGCCCAGAGATTCATTAACAAATTTATTTCCAAAGGCTACCCAGTCTGTCTGTGGGTATGCAACATGATGTGCATTGAAATTACCAGTAGCTCCACCAAATTTTGCGGAGTAAGGCACCGCTTTTAATTGATCAAATTGGCGTTGGATACGTTCCACGAAAACTTTGATTTCTTTTCCTAAACGTGTTGGGGACGCGGGTTGTCCGTGTGTACGTGCTAACATGGATACATTGGACCAATCACTAGATAATGTTGTTAATTCTTGGATCAACTCTTCTATCGCTGGTGTATAGACAGCTGCGATCGCATCTTTCCATGAGTATGGAATAGCCGTGTTGTTTATATCTTGAGAGGTTAAGCCAAAATGAATAAATTCTAAAGAGTCATGTAGGCCAAGTTTTTCAAATTGATCCTTTAAAAAGTATTCAACTGCTTTGACATCATGGTTCGTTACTTTTTCAGTATTCTTTATCCAAATAGCGTCTTCTTCAGTAAGTTTCTATATAGATCACGTAATTTTTCATTCAACGAGCCGTCAAAATGACTTAATTGTTCAATTCCTGATTGAGAAAGAGCGATGAAATATTCAACTTCTACTAAAACCCGATATTTAATTAAGGCAAATTCTGAAAAATAAGCGCCTAATTCTTGCGTTGCGTTATGATAGCGACCGTCTACTGGAGATACGGCGGTAAGTGATGATAAGGCCATAATACATTTTTGTTTGTGCAAAGGTAAAAAAATGAGAGGAGCTTATCAATTTAAATGCGAGGTATATAACAAAAAAAGCCCCAACATGTGGGGCTTTTAATATTTTTAAAATCAGTTCCCTGAAATTAGTGAGCAGCTTTTGCTGAATCAATAGCAACTTTAGCTGAATCAACTACAGTTTTAGCTGAATCAATAGCTGTGTTAGCTGAATCGATAACTGTGTTAGCTGAATCGATAGCAGTTGAATCAGAAGCAGTTTCTGATTTGTTTGCAGTACCATTACAAGAAGCGAAAGCTACAGTTAAAGCTAATCCTAAGAAAGCGAATTTGAATGAATTTTTCATTTTGATTTTATTAAATTTTATTAAAATTTCTTTATTTAAAGGTTTATACCTTAAAATTGAAAAGGTAACCCGTTTATTTTATCTTTTTTTTAAAAGAAAGCTTACATCGTTAAAATGCAAGCTTTTATGTCTTCGGACAGTACTAAAATTATTTTTTAGTAACAGCAGAATCAACTTTCGCAGCAGCAGAATCAACTTTTGCAGCAGCAGAGTCAACTTTGTTAGCTGCAGAATCTAAAACAGTAGCTGCAGAATCAACTAAAGCAGCAGCTGAGTCAGCAGTAGCATTAGTTTTAGTTTCAGCACCACCACAAGAAGCGAAAGCTACAGTTAAAGCTAATCCTAAGAAAGCGAATTTGAATGAATTTTTCATTTTGATTTTTCTAAATTAATGGAAACAAAATTGTTATTTAAACATTAATACTTAGAAAGTTAAAAGGTAACCTGAAAAAAATATTATTTTTTTAAAATTATGTAATGACTTGTAAATCAGTTTTTTATTTTTAATTATTATTTGGTCTTTTTCGATGTTATAGAACATTCTGTTTTAAATAGTGTATATTGAAAAGACAAATTGTAGACAACTGTTACTAAAAGAATGATGCTATGTTTGATAAAATGAAAAATATACTAGATCTGCTAAAAGCTGTTGATTTAGAACAATTGCAAAAGATTTCTCAAAAAATTGACTTGGGTCAGGTATTGAATGCTGTTTCGAAAATGGATGATAATCAATTGAAGGGTGCTATGAAATTACTGACGGCAACAAGCAAGAAAAAGGAGTTGCCTCCGATCAATGGAGATTTTTATCATATTGAAGAAAAATTATCGACCGCTGATAAGATTACGCAATTGAAAGTTCGTGATTTTATGGAGAAGGAGATCAGTCCTATTGTTAATAACTATTGGTTACGGGATGAGTTTCCTTTTGAAATTATTGAAAAGTTTGCAGCTTTAAATATATGCGGATATACTTATGATGGATATGGCTGTGCTGGAGGAAGTTCTTTGATGGAGGGCGTTATTGCAGCAGAGATTGCCCGGGTCGATGCGTCAATTGCGACATTTTTTGGGGTACAGAGTGGATTGGCAATGGGGTCAATATATATATGTGGATCTGATGAGCAAAAGCAGGAGTGGTTGCCACGTATGCAGCAGATGAAGGTGATCGGAGCTTTTGGACTGACCGAACCTGAAGTAGGATCCGGAGCTGCGGGGGGATTGACTTGTACTTGTAAAAAAACTGAATCTGGCTGGGTTTTGAATGGTCAAAAGAAATGGATAGGAAATAGTACTTTTTCAGATATTACGATAATTTGGGCTAGAGATCTGGATGATGGACAAGTGAAGGGCTTTATCGTGCGAAGGGAAAATCCAGGTTTTGCTGTCGAAAAAATAAAAGGAAAGATGGCTTTGCGAATCGTTCAGAATGGTTTGATTACATTGACGGATTGTGTCGTTCCTGAATCGGACCGATTGCAGCATGCTAATAGTTTCAAAGATACTGCTAAAGTGTTGCAGATGACACGTGCTGGAGTTGCCTGGATGGCGGTAGGTTGTGCACGAGGAGCTTATGAAAATGCGCTTGATTATACCCGAAAGCGAGAGCAATTTGGAAAACCTATTGCATCTTTTCAGTTGATTCAAAATCATTTGGTTGAAATGCTATCTAATTTAACGGCTATGCAGACGTTGGTTTATCGTTTATCTGAAATGCAGGATAACGGCGACTTAAAAGATGAGCACGCATCACTTGCAAAAGTTTTTTGCTCATTAAGAACACGTGATATTGTATCTAAAGCTAGAGAGGTGATGGGGGGGAATGGAATTTTACTTGAATATAATGTTGCTCGATTTTTAGCAGATGCGGAAGCTATCTACTCATATGAGGGGACTAAAGAAATTAATTCATTGATTGTAGGACGTAGCATTACAGGTTTTAGTGCTTTTGTATAATAATTGAGAGTCATGTTTAACTGTGAATTCTTTTACCGTAGATTTTATTCAAAATTCGATTATTTAATTATAACCTATGATCTTTAGCTTAGCTGTGGGTTATTTTATCCTATTTTCATTGAGATTTCCGGTGCTACAATAAAAAAGGATCAAAATTAATTATTTTGATCCTTTTTTATGCTTAACTGAATTTTATCCTAGGGCCACATCTAAAGTCATCATTAAAATGAAACCTCCTATAAATCCGATTGTTGCGATGTCTGAATTTTTATTTTGTTGCGCTTCAGGTATAACTTCTTCTACGACTACAAAGATCATGGCTCCGGCCGCAAATGCTAGTGCATAAGGAAGTATGGGTGTAAAAGTAACTACTGCCATTGCTCCCAAAACACCGGCAATTGGTTCTACAATTGCGGATGCTTGTCCGTAGAAAAAACTTTTTCGTCTGCTCATGCCCATTCTTCTTAGTGGCATTGCGACTGCAATACCTTCAGGAAAATTTTGTAAACCTATTCCAATCGCCAAGATAACAGCCCCGGCAATTGTCGCCTCTGGAATCCCTGCAGCAACACTCCCGAAAAGAACACCTACCGCAAGTCCTTCAGGGATATTATGAAGTGTAATGGCTAAAATCATTAAAGTTGTTTTTTGCCATGGGGTCTTTACTCCTTCCACTTTTTTAAAATTGATATGTAGATGAGGTAAAACTTTGTCTATACTAAATAGGAATGCCGCGCCAATTAAAAATCCGACCACAGCTGGGACGACTTGTGCAAAACCAGTGCCTTCGCTCATGTCGATGGCGGGTATGAGGAGACTCCAGACACTTGCGGCTACCATTACCCCGCCCGTGAATCCCAACATGCCGTCCATGACATTTTTATTCATTTTTTAAATAGGAATACAAATGAAGCGCCCAAAGCAGTGACTAGCCATGTAAATAATGTTGCATACAGAGCGGCTAAAATAGGTCGATGCTTTCTAGGTACGTAATAACTGATTCAATCATAGTTTTGATATTATTTCATTATTTATTCATCTTTGAAATGTGCTCATATTTTTGCGATATCCACACTTAATATTTCAGGATTGGATGGATCATCTACCATTAATGGGGCTGTGTGTTTTAAAATATGATTCGTTAGAAGTTAAGCAAGTCTAATCTTAGATGGTATGCAACAAAAGTAATAAGTTAGATTGAACTAACAAATATATTTCTAACATTTTTGTTAGTATATGCTAATAATTTTTAGTTTATCTGTTTCTGTTTGAATAGCCGTCTGTTATCTTTAGTGCTGATCTGTATTTAAGAATTGAGTTGGAAGTAGTCAGCTCTGTGCGATAACTTGGTTTTATGCTTTATTATTTACAAGATGGGCTGAAAAATTTAACCAGCCCACTTGTACAACTTTCTATTAAGGGGTAAAGAATAGGTGGAAATTCTCATTCTAAATTGTTTATCACGATTAATTCTCCTTAAGCATTAGCTTTTTCTTCTTTATTCTTTTCTTGTTTTTTAAAAATAGCATTTAATAGAATTGCTATAGCACCATCACCTGTTACATTACATGCTGTTCCGAAGCTATCCATTGCGATGTATAAAGCAATCATTAAAGCTTGATTCTCGACATTGAAACCGAGCATACTACCGATTATACCTATTGCTGCCATAATTGCTCCACCCGGTACTCCTGGTGCTGCGATCATTGTTACCCCTAACATGCAGATAAATCCCATCATTGTACAAAGTCTATTGGTATACCTTGCATCATCATAAGTGCAAGTACACATGCAACGATTTTCAGCGTACTTCCTGCAAGATGTATTGTTGCACATAGTGGGATGCTGAAATTAGCGATGTCTTCATCAACACCGAGTTTTTTGGCTTGCTTTAGTGTTACGGGGATCGTTGCTGCAGAGGACTGTGTTCCTAAGGCTGTAAAATAAGCAGGTAACATACCCATTAATAATTTGAATGGATTTTTTTTAGAGGCTATCCCTGCGATGATAAATTGAATTACAAGCAAAAGGATATGGATGACAAAGATAATCCCGATAATTTTTATGAAGACATGGAGTATTGTGAATACCTTACCTGTGTATGTCATATCGTAGAAGATTCCTAGGATGAAAAACGGTAATAAGGGGATAATCATTTTTTCGATGATAAAACTGATTACTTTTCAAAATCGATAAATACCTTTTCTAATGTCGAATTTTCTAATTTTGACAAGCCAATACCGATACAGAATGCAAGCACTAAGGCGGACATGACGTCGAATAGGGGTGGGAACTCAATTTTGAAATAGGGACTCAGTGTTCTGGTGGTTTCGGTAATTAGATCTGTATTGATCTGGTTTTGAAGTAAAGCCGGGAATATACTCATGCTGATCGTGTACGAAAAAAGTCCAGCAAATAAGGTTGAAGCGTAGGCGATCAATACAGTTGTCAATAATAATTTTCCTGCAGTCTTTCCTAGTTGAGCAATTGATGGAATGATTAATCCAACGATAATTAGGGGAATCAAAAATTTTAAGAATTGATCAAAAAGAAAATTATATGTGGTTAAAATTCTTCCTAATGACTCAGGGAGATATAGGCCGAGTAGAATACCTGATATGATAGCGACGATTACTTTAAAGAGGAGATTCTCAGTAATTTTTTTCATTGGATTTGTTTTAGTATATGATGTGTTATCCTTAGGATAATACGTTTATTTCATTTATAAAATAATTTATCATCTCCATTCTTTAAAAAAGAAGTCAATAGATGATCCATTTTGTTCTTTGCATTGAAGAAAAGTATATATTTAATTATCTGGAATGATTCATATTCTTGACATCTGTATGGAGTTTAATCTGTTGAGAAAAAAAAATGTCATCAGTAAAGATGATTTTGATACATTGTTGCTCCTTGAGTCTGTTCTAAAAATGTCGACCCGATAAAAAAAATATATTACGAAAATAGGAATTAATAACTGATTTATTTTGAAGAGTCCTCGTGTTTAGGTATTTGTATGGTACGGTCTCCAGTTGCTTTGTTTGGGGTATTGTTTTGTGGTGTAGCTTGTTAATGCCTTTTTAATGGTGTTGTTTGTTGTTAAATTAAAATGGATTACTTATCATATTTTATTGCTCAGGGACTGTTTTTTATAATGTAATATTTCGGTAATGTGAATTTAGGTTTTTAATGGAAATCAACATTGTGTGTCATAGTGTGATTTTTTGAAAACAAAGCTGTGATCAAAATAATGGACTGTGATGTTGTGCTAATTGATGTTTGTAATGAGGTTGGATTTCTCATTCTTTGATTAGTCTTCAATTGCTTCAATGCCCTCTTGTTCGAGTTTTTTGAGATGTGATTTCATTGCTACTACTTGCTCTAAGGAGTGACCTTGCCGATCTTTTATTTCTCCGACAACACGTAAAAAATATGCTGTTCGGTAGGATTTTGTCGGATTGCCGGGGAATTTTTTATTTGTGAGATTAGGATCATCTTCGATAGGGCCAGACGGATCTACTAAATAAATCCTTTCAGGGGTATCTCCCTGTGCTAATTCAGCTCCCCATATTGCGGCATCTAAAGTTGCAGTTAAATATACATATTTAGCATGTTTTCGTTTGCCATAATTAGAAGGATGGCCTGGCTCAATCAGGTCTCC
The DNA here is from genome assembly GCF_001006065.1 of Sphingobacterium sp. IITKGP-BTPF85. Lineage (NCBI taxonomy): Bacteria > Pseudomonadati > Bacteroidota > Sphingobacteriia > Sphingobacteriales > Sphingobacteriaceae > Sphingobacterium > Sphingobacterium sp. IITKGP-BTPF85. Next base: position 31,132 of record NZ_ASZT02000023.1, on the reverse strand, counting down.
TAGTTTAAGATCAGTTTTAGTGCCATGATAAAACTGGTCTAAGGGTTTATTCTTGCCCATGATTTACTGATAGTTATCCAAACTATTTATGTTTATACAAGATCGTGTTTTTTTGTGTATATCAATTGCTTTTCATTAAAAAATATCTAATTATAGCCAGATATTGAGTTCTTTTTTTGTCTATTCTATTTGTTGTGATGCTTTTTAATGTTGAGGATTAAAGATGCTTATGCTTCTTTATGCGCCAATGATAATATCGGCAAAGATTGCGTTTGTAGCTTTGATAAGGTCCTGAGGATTTATTTCAATCTGAAGTCCTTTTTTACCAGCGCTAATGACAATTTTATTTTCCAAGGAAGCGAGTTCTTCTATGTATGTTGGAAATATTTTTTTCATTCCTATAGGAGAGCATCCCCCTCGAATATATCCGGTTATGTGCTGCAAATCTTTCATAGGAAGCATTTCACATTTTTTATTACCTGATATAATTGCTAGCTTTTTCAAATCTACCTGTGCATTTCCTGGTATGACAGCAACAATGTAAGGATCTTTTTGTCCGGTGAGCACGAGGGTTTTGTAGATTATTTCTTCGCGATTCCCAACGCCTCAGCAACATCGGTAGCGCTTTGGTGTTCACCCACTACTTCGTAAGTTCTTAAATTATAAGTAAACTTTAAGTTGTCCAGGATGCGGGCAGCATTAGTTTTTGTTATTTCTTTCATAAATCTGTATTCTTAATAATCTCTTCAGTGCGCTGATGAATGATTTGGTGTAGATGAATGTAATGATGATTTTATTAAAAAGCAATATGAAATTCTATGATGTTTAATTAAATATGTTACTTCAGGATTTTGTTCTATATGAAGTGTGTTTCTAATAATTGCAAGAACGATGTTCTTACCTATAGGACAACCTATAGGGCTGGTAAGGGTTTTAATGTGTCTGTCCTGTGTATAGAAGGTGCATAGAAAGGTTGTTTGTTGTGTGTGCTAAGGGTCGGCCTATAATTCAGATTGTGTGTTTCTAGTCTCGTTCTTGTTTTGTTCTTGTGCGAAGCTAGGTTATTTCTTGTATGCTTGTAGGGTGATTGTATAGTCATTGTTGTGTGTTTGCAGGCTTTGCTAGGTTTATCATTGTGTGATGCTGGGCTCGGATGGGATTTCATAAGAAGAATTAATGTCTTTGCTTGTTTTATTATTTATGGCTATTTTCTATATACTAATTGTAAATAATATATATTAGTTTCGTCGAGATGGTGATACTTCAATATTAACAAATGGAATTATTCATTTTTATTGAATAATTCCTTTTGTTAGTATTGCAGATAGTTTCCTTATGCTGTGATCCGATTTCTTTTATAAAGAACAGTATCTGTTATTTATAATCGATTTTATTGAATTTTAATTTAGTTGTTATTTTTTAAAAGGCATATACTAAGGCAAGTGAAAATTGTCCGGCATTTTTTGTTGGAGATAGATCTTGTTTTACAAACATCTGTGCTTCACTGTTATCAAATCTAACTTCAGGGATAAAAGTAAAGCCATGATGTTTGAAGTTTGCTGTTAACGTAGTGGAAAAGATTTCATTACTGGTAACTTCAGCTACGGGCATGTTTTTAGTTTTATAATATTCACCACGGATTCCTATACCAATATTTTCATTTATATTCACTTTTGGGTATAATGCTACTCCCGAATAGCCACCTTCTCCTTTTCTGCTGTAGTCGGTCGCATTTGCACCTAATGAAAATAATGGAGAGAATGAATAATTTCCTACAAAATCGATCAAAGTTCCTGAGCTATAATTGCTGGCGCCGCCTTGTGAAGATCCTGTCAGAAAATTAAGGAAAAAGCTCGATTTGTCATTTGGTGCAACTGATAATTGTGATCCAAAGTGTGATACACCGTTTAAATCTTGGTAGACATTCCAATCATTAAAGATTCCGACCATAAGCCCTACTTTTTCAGAAAAAGCATATTGTGCTTTTAGTCCTGCATCCTGGAAAGGTCCTGCGCCAAAAAGATATGAGGTTGAGTAGTGGAAATTGAATGATGGACAGATGACTTCATAGCCTACAAAAGTCCCCATAAAACCGGCTGTTAAACTTAATTTTTCTGTCAGTGCATAGGAAATGTAGAGGTTTTGAATGTGGAAGCTATTTTTGTCGTCCCCATTTTGACCGTCTCCATTAATTATGGAGCGGTACTGTCCTCTCGGCCCAAATGATAATTCACCTACAAAAGATGCTTTTCCAGTTTTTTTCTTCAGAGCAAGATCAACCATTCCAATGGATACTGAATTATTGTCTTCAGTAAAATAGGTGTTTATATTCGGTTGTTTTTGGAAATCATATTTCCAATATGTATCCACTGATCCGGATATTTCTAGATCTAATAAATCATATTTTTTTGTTTGTGCATATATTTTGCTGCTTACTATTATTAAAATTAGTGTTGTTAAGATGATTTTTTTCATTTTTTCATGTTTTTAAATGTTTGTTTTTATTTTTTAGCATTCAAAAGCACTTAAACATCTAGTTTTTTTTAAGATTTGATGTAAATATTATTGTTTTTACTCTTGTTTTGTTGTTTTATTAGCATTTAATCTAGTTGTTTTTGTGTTTTTAGGTTGATTTATTTAGGATCCTGATGTAAATATATGATTTTATTTAATATTTTATTGATTTTTTAATTAATTGAACTTATATTTGATCGAAATCAAATTTATAATAGTTATTTTTGATTGTTTTTCACTGATAAACACATTTTGTTATGAAATTATTAAACTTAAATCTGGAAATATTATGAAAAAATTCATTCCGCTTATTATTTTGGTTTGTTTAGCGATTATTGGCTTAGTTACACCCTCATTAGAAGTCAGTAATGTTGCAGGTGTGGAGATCGACACCGGAGATACGGCTTGGTTACTCGCTTCCTCGGCTTTGGTTTTGATTATGACTCCAGGTTTGGCATTCTTTTATGGTGGAATGGTGAGCAAGAAGAATGTTATCTCCACGATGATGCAAAGTTTCATCTGTATGTGTATTATTTCTGTCCTTTGGGTTATTTTCGGTTTTAGCTTAGCTTTTGGCGATGATATTGGGGGTATTATTGGAGATCCTCGCACGTTCTATATGATGAAGGGGATGTTGGGGAATGTGAGTTGGTCAGCTCTACCTACTATTCCACTGGTATTATTTGCTATGTTTCAGCTTAAATTTGCAATTATTACTCCTGCTCTTATAACAGGAGCTTTTGCAGAGCGTGTTCGCTTTAATTCATTTATGGTATTTATTATCTTGTTCAGTATTTTTATCTATATGCCACTGGCTCATGCCACTTGGCATCCTGAAGGTATCTTGGCCAAATTCGGTGTTTTAGATTTTGCAGGTGGTACAGTTGTTCATATGTCGGCAGGATGGGCTGCTTTGGCATCAGCTATCTATCTAAAAGGCCGTAAAAGCTACGCATTCTCCAGCTCGGATTAGTTACGTGATTTTAGGAACTGCTCTTTTATGGTTCGGATGGTTTGGATTTAATGCAGGTTCTGCAGGTGGGGCTAATAGTCTTGCCGCTTATGCTTTTGCAACCACAACTACTGCGTCAGCTGTAGCTTCAATTGCCTGGATATTTGTTGACCTGATCCGAGGTAAAAAACCATCTGCTATGGGAGCTTGTATCGGAGCTGTTGTTGGACTAGTTGCTATAACACCGGCAGCAGGATTTGTGACGATCTCACATTCGATCGTTATAGGGCTTGTAGCGGCTTTAGTTAGTAATTTAGTTGTATTCTTACGTAGTAAAACCAGTATTGACGATACGTTAGATGTATTTCCTTGTCACGGTGTAGGCGGTATGGTCGGTATGGTGCTTACTGGGGTTTTTGCAAATAGTAGTGTCAACAGTGTTGTTACGACGAATGGTTTATATTTTGGTGAGACAGGTCTATTTGTAGCACATATTGTTGCGTTGATTGCAGTTTCTGTTTTTGCATTCTTTGGATCTTTCCTTTTGATCAAATTAACGGATTTAATTACACCACTTCGTGTTCATGAGGTCGAGGAAGAGCTTGGTTTAGATATTACCCAACACGACGAGGAATTGTAGAATTGATATTTATACTACCAATATTAACCCTTGATAAGGTGTGGCTTTTGCCGCACCTTACTTGTTTTATGGTACTTTTTGCACTAGTTTTTATAAATATATAATTTGTAAAATCCAGTTTATTAGGGTACTTGTCCTCAACTTCTTTTATTGGTTATTTTGCTATTATTATCTCGATCTTCACGCTTTTTTGTACTTTGAATAAAGAGATTATTCTTTTATTCGGTTCAGTATGCATTTAGTCATATTCAGTTACAAAATATGATGGTTGGGACTGAATATCTTGTTTATAGTATTTCATAAAAACGATCTTTGTTAAAAGAAGAAAGAAATGGGCATCTTTGTAAGGACAAAGAGTTTTTTAAACTATGTGGTTTTTATTTTTTTATTCTTGAAGAAACTATTAATGAGTTTGATACCCGGATAGATAAAAAAAATCTATTTGATTACTATTTGTCATATTGCAAATTTATATCTGATAGAAAAAAGCTTGTTGAACTATATAAAGATGGCCAGAATCGTGATGGCAAATATTGAATTAGATTTTATTTAAAGATGGAAAAATCAAATATATTTCTGATAAAACAAAGCGATTATTACCGACTCGTTTTAAACGAATGTTCTTGGTGATTTTTGCATTTGTTTTGCATTATTTGGTTTCATATATCTTAGATCCTTATTCTGAATTTTGGCAAGATTATTTTGGAAGGAGCTTTTCTGAACTTTTAACGGAATGGGGGATATCATTTTTATTTTGCTTTTTAATTTCTGAAGCAAGTATACTTATACATAGGAGGTTAAATCTGCGGGTTCCTTGGCCACAAAATAAGTCTAAAAGACTTTTTCTTGAGATTACGCTCAATTTTTCGGCGGTTATGATTCTTATTTTGATGAATATGGTCTGTTTCGCGATTTTAGATCCTCAATCTGCGAAGGTAGAATCCGTTCCATCTATTGAAGAAATAAAAGGTATGTTACAGTGGATTGTGGTTAGTTTGGTCATTTCTTTTATGATTATTTCTATCAATACCATGAGTTATCTGATTAATAATTGGATTGAAACAGCTACGGAAATGTCCGAACATAAGATAAAGGCAGCAGAATTGAGGCAAGCATCAGTAGAAGCAGAGCTAAATGCATTGAAGATGCAATTGGATCCTCATTTTATTTTTAATAATTTGAGTGTACTTTCTGAGTTAATTCTTGAAGATCAGCAGCTTGGTTTTGAGTATTCTGAAAATTTTGCCAAGGTCTATCGTTTTTTATTGGTCAATAGTAAAAAAATATGATCACGCTTGATGAGGAGATTAAATTTTTAAATGCTTATATATTTTTAATTGAGCACCGTGTTGGTAGCGGTGTTAATTTTACAATTAACATTAATGACCATAGTCGTGGTATGTATATCCCATCACTAACTTTGCAGTTGCTTATTGAAAATGCAATTAAACATAATACCACAAGAAAGAAGCGACCTTTAATGATTACTATTTCCAATGATGAAGTAGGTCGAGTTGTGATTGAAAATACGTTATCACCCATGGACAATCCTGAGATTGTATCGACGGGTATTGGGCTTAATAATATAATCAGTCGTTTTCAGCTCTTAGGAGAGAAGGTGCCTGAAGTTATAAAGGATCAGCATATTTTTAGGGTATGTATTCAATTAGTAGCATATGATAGAGAAAATAGTAATAGTTGAAGATGAAAAATTAAATGCCGATCGTCTTAAACGTTTAATTGGGGATATTTATCCAAATGCTCAGATCGTAGCTGTTTTGGATAGTGTTACTGATACGGTAGACTGGTTTCGAAATCAAGAAATTCCAGATGTAGTTTTAATGGATATCCGACTTTCTGATGGAATCAGTTTTGATATTTTTGAAAAAGTGACGATCGATTGTCCTATTATTTTCACTACGGCGTATGATGAATATGCTGTACAGGCATTTAAATATAATAGTGTCGACTATATCTTGAAACCTGTTGAAAAAGAGGAATTATCAACTGCATTGCGAAAGGTTGAGGGTTTAGGATCAATGATGAATAACCAAATATCTATTGATAAATTACTTCATTATGTAAAACCTAAAGATTATCGGTCCCGCTTCTTAGTTCCTTTTCGTGATGGTTATCAAACTATATTAGTTAATGAAGTGAATTGTATTTATGTCGATTTGAAATTGACAAAAGCACGCCTTAAGAGTGGAAAAGATGTTGTTCTTAATCAAAGTATGGATGATCTAGAGAAGCAATTAGATCCAAGAATTTTTTTAGGGCAAATCGTCAGTTCATTATTCAGATTGATGCTGTAAGTCAATTGGTTCATTATTTCAATCGTAAATTGAAAGTTGTTCTTTTTAATTCTGAATTTGATATTATTGTCAGTAGAGAAAAATCGGTTTTATTAAAAGAATGGTTAGATTCTTGATTTTTTAGGCATGTTTGCATGATGTTAAATTATAAAGCATATCCTAACTTTTTTTGTTAAAGAAATATGTGTTGACCGTGATCAATACTTTTCATAACGGTCATCCTATATTAACTTTTATAGTTAATACAGGAGGCAAACTTAGTGGCATAAAAACCGAGTCGACTGCCTGATTTTATTTTTAAATGATTGGTTATTAGGTTTGTTTTGATGGCTCTGTCGTACAGTGTGTTAACGCTAATAAATGTTGTTTATTTTATTTTTCGTACCTTTGTACCGTCATATGACACGGATGCATCGGTTTGTTCCGTTATTTTATAGCTCTTTTTTGAGCTGTTTCTGAGTTGTTCGCGATATACTTGTTATAGTATTTTAGAGGTGTTTATTAATATCTCGTCTTTTAAAAGATTCATTTCTTTTTCATGATTGCTCTTCATCGAACTAAGAGTAAAGTGTGTTAAATATCAAGTTGATTGAACAAGAAGGAGTTCTTCGGTCGAACTAACTCAACTTTAGAAATTGTTTTTTATGTTATTAAAATAACATGAAGGTGTTTTCTATTGAATATACCATCTGTGCCATGACAATTCGTTTCATACCAAAAAATTAAAAATGGATAAAAACAGAAAAGTTAAAATAAAAGTCGAGGACTTAACGATTGTTTTCGGTAAACAAAAGAAATTGGCGCTTAAATTACTGAATGAAGGTTACCCAAAGAAAGAAATACTAGAAAAAACCGGCTGTACAATCGGTATCAATAAAGCTAATTTTGAAATTTACGAAGGAGAGTTTTTTGTCATTATGGGACTTTCTGGAAGTGGTAAATCTACTTTACTACGTTGCCTGAACCGATTGAATGAACCTACAATGGGTAAAGTCTTTATCAATAATGATGATATCACAAGTAAAAACAATAAAGAGCTTCTGGAAGTGCGTAGAACTGAAATGAGTATGGTGTTTCAGAAATTTGGATTATTACCACATCATACTGTTTTGACTAATGCCGCTTTTGGTTTAGAAATTAGAGGGGAGGACAAAGCATCTCGCGAGGCGAAAGCTCAAAAAGCGCTTGACATAGTTGGTCTTAATGGTTTTGAACAGCAGTTTCCAATTCAGCTGTCAGGGGGTATGCAGCAGCGAGTAGGGTTGGCGCGTGCTTTGGCCAATGATCCGGAAGTCATGTTGATGGATGAGGCTTTTTCAGCATTAGATCCCTTGATCAAAACCGAGATGCAGGATCAGCTATTGGAGCTTCAGGATACCTTACAAAAAACGATTGTCTTCATTACTCATGATTTGGATGAAGCTATTAAGCTTGGCGATCGTATCGTGATTATGAAAGATGGAATTATTGAGCAAATTGGTACAGCCGAAGATATTCTAACGAATCCAGCGAGTGATTATGTAAAAGCTTTTGTGGATAAGGTGGATAGAAAATCGATTATCACAGCAGGATCATTGATGACCGAGAAACCGACATTGGTTAGGTTCAAAAAAGATGGTCCTGAAGGGGCACTTCGGAAAATGAGAACAACGGGACTTGAAATACTCCCTGTAGTGGATATTCATGATACCTTCTTAGGGTTTGTCAATATCAATGAAGTTATTCAGGCTGCCAAGCGGAAAGATCCTACTGTAGAATCTATTATTCATTTGAATGTTCCTTCGGTATCTAAGGATGTTACTGTTGAAGAAATGTTACCGTTGATTTCGGAAACAAGATCGCCAATTGCAGTGGTCAATGATCAAAATAGATTGTTAGGTATTGTGACGCAAACTTCACTTATTATCGAAGCAACAAAGTTTAACGAAGAGGAAATTAACGAATTAAAAGAAAAAGCAAATAATCAGTAACAATGAGTAAAATAATAGATATAGGTCAATACATTGAAGTTGCAATTAATTGGCTTACAGAAAATTTTAAGCCTTTATTTGATTTTATAAAACATACGGGTAATTCATCCATTATTGGATTAGAGTGGATATTTTTAGCAGTCCCTTTTTTGTGGTGATCGGACTTTTTACAGGTCTGGCATGGTGGAAGTCAGGTAAAGGCGTTGCGCTAATAACCTTGTTAGGCTTGACACTTATTTACATGATGGGTTTTTGGAAGGAGACGATGGAGACTTTATCATTGGTTTTAGTTGCAACGGCGACAGCTTTGATACTTTCTGTCCCCTTGGGTATTTGGGCGGCAAAAAATAAACTAGCTGCGAAGATTATTCGCCCTATGTTAGACTTGATGCAGACGATGCCTGCTTTTGTTTATCTGATACCGGCAGTGTTGTTTTTTAGTATCGGTAAGGTTCCTGGCGCATTTGCGACTATTATTTTTGCGATGCCACCAGCTGTCCGTTTGACAACTCTGGGTATCGATGCAGTTCCAAAAGATATTGTAGAGGCTGCACGTGCCTTTGGAGCGACTAATCGACAGATTTTGTTTAAGGTTGAGCTACCACTAGCTATGAAAACTATTCTTGCGGGTATAAATCAGACCATATTATTGTCACTTTCTATGGTCGTGATTGCCGGAATGATTGCTGCGGGTGGTTTAGGAGAGAAAGTACTTGAAGGAATTAATAACCTAGATATAGGACTTGGATTTGAAAGTGGCTTATCTGTTGTGATCTTAGCTATTATCTTGGATAGGATAACGCAGGGTTTTGTACAGAATAAAAAATAATATGAAGAACATTAAAATAGCTTTAATCTGTTGCGTTATCGTATTTCTTAGCGCTTGTCAACCAGATGGTAATAAAAAATATATCAATGTAGGTATGGTCGATGGTTGGGCCGAAGGGGTCGCTATGACCTATGTTGCTAAAGCAGTTTTGGAGGAGATGGATTATCATCTGGTCATCCAACGTGCTACACCAGATATGATCTTAGCTTCTATGAATAATGGTGATACGGACCTCTATATGGATGTTTGGCTTCCTTTAACTCATGGTTCTAAAATTGCAAAATTTCCTAATCTTGTTGATATTGGTACGAGTTATGCGCACGCCAAAATGGTTTAGTTGTACCCGATTATGTTCCAATTAATTCTATTGAAGAGTTAAAAGTGCACGAAGATCAATTTAAGCATCAAATTATGGGGATTGAAAAAGGAGCTGGTATAACAGCTGCGGTAGATCAAGCCATAAAAGACTATGATTTAAATTATCGTCAGGTAAATTCATCTACAGTGGCGATGATTACTGAATTGCAAAATGCGATTAAGGAAAAACGCTGGATCGTTGTCGCAGCTTGGCAACCACACTGGATGTTTGGTAAGATGAAATTAAAATTTCTGGAAGATTCTCGAGAATCTTTAGGAACTGCAGAGCAGATCAAGATTTTTACTCGAAAGGAATTTCCTGCTGACCAACCCGAATTGACCCGCTTCTTTTCTCAGATTCATTTTGATGTAGCCACCATGTCTAACTTGCTGATGAAAATGCAGGAAAGTAAGGATAAAGAAGCTACAGCGAAACAATGGGTAGCAGATAATAGATCTTTAGTGGCTTCATGGTTGAAATAATTGGTTTTGTTTAATTTTCTGGATGCAGTTACAGCATCTGTTGTGACCAATTAAAAAAGGAAGAATCTATTTATAGATTCTTCCTTTTTTAATTTAAAAGTGGTAAGCAATACTACCTAAGATATTTCTCGGCATTTGCGGATTAACTGTTGTCCAACCTTTAAAGTAAGTCTGGTTAGTCAGATTATTTGCCTTAACAGCAAACTCCATATTTTTGTAACTGTAAGAAAGACTACCATTAAGTAAAGTATACGAAGGAAGTACAAAAGTTCCTGTCGGGATACTATTTGTAATGATATTTTCACTAGCATGATTGATTCCAAGACCAATACCTACACCTTTTAACGTTCCTTGTTGCAAAGTGTAATTTGCCCAGATATTGGCTAGGTGTTTTGGTCCAGCTTCGGTTGGGCGAAGGTTGTTCACATTAGCGGCCGCTTTTGTTGTTTTACTATCGTTGAAGCTATAGCTTAAGATCATATTTAATCCTTGAATAGGGGCTGCTGTTAAGTCGAAATCGAGACCACGGCTTAGGCGTGTACCATCCTGTACACTAATATTGTAGCTTTTACCATCAATTTCTATTGTTTCAGGACGGATCATATTGTCTACACTGATATCGTAGTAGCTGGCAGTAAGACCAATTTTATCTTCAAGCAGATTGAATTTTACTCCTGCTTCCCACTGTGATGCTTGTTGCGGTTTGAAATCGCCGGATACACTGGGGTGAGGCTGTACTACTGGTGAAACATTTTTAAAGCCATTCTGATAGTTAGCAAAGAATGAAACTTGATCTTTTATGGCTTCATACACGAGACCTACGCGCGGTGAGAAGGCTGTTTGGTTGAATTTTCCAGTAGTGGTATCTTTATCAATGTTGTATGTTCCTTTATTATTAAAGTAATCCATGCGCAGGGCAAGGTTTAAATGTAATTGTGAAGTTACATCTAAGACATTGGAAACATATGCTCCAAATACCTGTGTACGGCTACGGTTGTTGGTCTGTGCACCGTTGGAAGCAGCAATTGCCGCATCGATGAAAGCTGCGTTAAATTTATAGTAATCTGGATCATCGTATGACGTATTGATTTGATCTGTCTGTACATAAGGAGAGTTGTGCGTTTCCGATTTTTGGGAAAGGAGATCCAGTCCTATAAGTAGTCTATTGCGCATACCACCGATGTGGAAATCTCCAATAAAATTCTGTTGTGCATTGATGCTATTGGCTACATAATTTTGCAGTGCTGCATATCGGTTGATCAATGTGTCATTTGCATTTTGCAAGTACATGATATATTGGAAGTAACCATCAGATTTACGTCTATTATAACTAACAGTTGTATTGGATGTCCATTGCTCGTTGATGCGGTAATTTACATTTCCACGTAAGTTGGTACTTGGGTTTTTAAAAGTAACATCATTGTTGGTATACGATTTGTTAAAGTCAAATTGCAATTCATCGGGAGTTCTTGCAAACAATTGACGGGAACGATTGAGAAATACCATCATTGGATTGGTCGCTTTGCTCTGATAAATTTCAGCATCCAATTGAATGTATAATTTGTCATTCGGTCTGTATAGTAATGAAGGAGCAACAAAAATTGATTTGTTAAATCCTGCATCCTGAAATGTTCCTGTATGCGAATATGCTGTGTTGATACGGCCTAAAAGTTTTTTATTAGCTGTTAGCGGTCCGTAGACATCAGCTGTTACACGGTGCTGTGCATAACTGCCAAAGATATAATTGATCCGTCCACCTATGGTATCAAGCGGTTTTTTAGTGACATTATTTATCAATCCACCAAAACCAACAGCAGCGCCACCATATAAGGAGCCAGAAGGTCCTTTGATAACCTCGATGGTTTCTAAGTTGGCCGGATCTGGACTTGTGCTAGCAATACTCACGACGCCATTGACCATCGCGGCTTGTGTGGTGAATCCTCGTAATGTGTAATAAGAGACTCCATCTCCAGGACGTCCAGTGGATGACCATAATTTGTCTATACCAGAAACGTTTGCCAATGCGTCATCATAATTTGTATTTACCTGGCTTTTAAGTAACTCTTTGGTAACGACAGCATAAGATTGAGAGTTTTCCATATTACGAAGTGGCATTTTGGAAACGTATAAACTTTGTTTTCGAGTATACTTATTCTTGCTTGCTCCGTTTATTACAATTTCGTCTAAAGTGGACTGGTCTTCGGTGAGATAGATATTGGAAATGATATTTCTTTTTTCTTCTAGCTGGATGTCGCGGATTTGAGATTGGACTCCTATAGCTGAGATGTGGATTTGTGCAGGACCTGGTTTCAAGGATTTGAGGAGATAAGAACCATTGGCTTTCGTTGAAACACTGATGTCCTGAGGAAGCAGTTTGACCGTGATACCTTCTACAGGCTTTCCATCGGCGGAGAATATTTTCCCATATATTTCCGTTTTTTGTTGTGCTTGAGCTTGGAGAGAGCATGGAAGCAACAACATAAGGTAGATGATAAATTTATTCATAGTGTTTATTGATTTTATTTAGATTAATTATAAACAGTGCAAATATATTATTCATGTTACACTTTTCAAAACTATATTTTCAATCCTTTAAAAAGAAGTTTGATGTTGATTTTGAACACTATCTGTGTCGCTTCGGGGATAAATGCTCTTGTACTGGTAATAGATTGTTTTTACTATTCTTGAACAATTTCAAATAGACCAATTATTCTATTTTTGTGGTTTATCTCCTTGGAAAAAGGGTTTTTTTTCAAGAAAATAAAAAATAGGATGTTATTGACTAACCTAAAAAAGATATTAGGTTGTACTGCAATTTAGAATTACATTTGATGGCGCTTTAACTAAAAATAGAATTTACTAATGGTCCATCGCTATCGTGCTACTTTAATTTGTGGACACAGATCTGACTCTATTTTTTAGTTAAATACGGCATGAGAAGAATTGAAATGTCAATCAGTTATCAATTCGCTTGTAATGAAGTTGTGTCAGTCCAGTCTCAAACTGTTTTGTTGAAATAAGTGTTAATTTTTGCTCCGGTCTTCCATCTTTAAAAAGTTTTACTCCGTCGCCTAATAGTATTGGTATAATTGAAATCACAAATTCGTCAATTAAATTTTCTTTTAAAAGTTCATTAACAATTTCTGCACCACCATCAATGAAAATATTTTTGCCGGTTTCACTTTTCAATTTTAAAATAAGGTCTTTTAAATCTTCGGTGTAGAACGTGATATTACCTTCATCTGGTCTAGCAGTTCTGGTTATAATATATGTCTTTTTATCAGCATGATGAAATTCTGGAACATGGGCAATGATCCAGTCATATGTTTTTCTGCCAAGAACTACTGTATCTACTGATTTTATAAATGAAGCATAACCATAGTCTTCTCCTTCTTTTTCTACTATTGATAAAAAATCAAGGTTATCATTTGGTTTGGCAATATAACCATCCAAGCTTGTTGCAATATATAAGATTACTTTTCTATCCATATTTATTTTTAGTGATTATTTTTTGTCAGATTATATTCTCATTTATAAAAGAAACGGATGGTAACTCAAGTTGTAGATGATCCTGTATCAGTTTTTATCGGTCACCGGGGACAGCTAGGTGACTTTTAGCTTCGACAGTACCGACCTGTAAAAGAATATTTATTATTAATTGAGCCTAATTTAATCAAAAAAGACCGTTTTGATCGGGTTTTTCTTAACAAAGTTTAACGTTGTAGCATCGGGAAATATACGTTCTTCTTCATTTTCAATGCCTTTGCAAATCTCATAAGCTATTTCTTCAGGTTCTGATTTATGTGATTTCGTTTCTTCTTTTGTCATTTGCGTATTGACATACCCCATGTAAGCACCGATAACTTTGATTCCTAAAGCTTCGAGTTCTTCACGGATTGTTTCTGTCAAAATATGAGCTGCAGTTTTGGAGGCACAATAGGTACCTAATCTTTTTATAACAGCTAAACTTCCTATTGAAAGAATATTGACGATGCAAGTGTCTTTATTTTTTTGAAGATGTGGGATAAAGTTGTTAATCATTTCGATTACACCTATATAGTTCACTTTCATCTCAAATAAAGCAGTTTTTGCGGCTTCTTCTTTTAGAAAAGGAATTTTAAGTTCTATCCCGGCATTATTAATCAGTATTTCTGTATCGTTGCAATTTAGGGCTGCCGCTTGTATACTTTCCGTACTTGTTACGTCAAGTTCTAAAAGTTCAACTCTGTTGTCATAATTCTGAAACTGATTTTTTAAATTTTGTAATTTTAAGCCTGTTGCATATACTTTCTTAACGTTTCTACTGATGAGTTCTTGTACTAGCGCTGTTCCGAGACCTCCATCGGCTCCTGTTACTAAAACTGTTTTATCTTTTAAAATCATTGTTCTACTCTATTGGTTCTATTATTCTGAATGCTTAAAATGAGCTTAAATTACCTAATTTTCTTTCATATCAACAAGCTTTTTTTATTGATATTATTATCTGTAGAGAAAGATTCTGATCATCGTGCACTATGGGATAGGACTGTAGATGGATACTGGAAATACTTTAGGTTAATAATTTTCTGAAAGCGAACGAATAGTTATAAGTTAATTGATAGCATGATCATAAAACTATCATTAGGTGGCTTATAAGCCACAATTTCCAGGGTTTAATTTGTACAGGAACATGCTTTATTTAATTTTGTGACTTTATCGCTTTACATGATACCTTTGTACAAGATAAACTTTATTGTTTCTTGATGACGGAAATTTGTATTATTGGATCTTCAGTTAGCTTTTTGTTAAATTTTAAATATAAATTATAGATGAAAAAAATAGTAGCCATTATTTTCCTTTTTGTTACTGTGTTTGTTGTGTCCTGTTCAAAGGAAGATAACAATATGGGAGAGTCTAATAGTGTAACTGGGCGCTGGGTTCTCCAAGAGATGATCGAATTAAATACGATGAAGGAAGTTCCTTATACAGATGGTATTGAATATACATTTAAAGCAGACGAAACGTTTACAGGTATTAGTGTCGATATTGATTTTGATGGTAGTGATGTTGTTACTAAAAAGATTGCGATTTCTGGTACATATGTGCTTTCTGATAATGGTCAGAAAATAACAATAAGACAGAATGGAGGGCAGACATTGGTATTTGATATTTATGATCTTACCTCAAAAAAGATGATACTGAGGGGTAAATTTCAAAACTTTCAGGTTGAGTCTACGTTTAGTAAAAAATAATTATTCGAATTTTCTTCATCCAACGCATCCTCCCTTACTATAAGGAGGGTGTGTTGGATTTTATTATTGAATATTGATCTAGTTACTTCCGTTGACTTTACGAATAGCTGTAACTATGGGTTGTTAATAACTACATAAAATAGCTAGGGATCTGTAATTGCATAATGGAGAAATAAGAAATTACCCTATTTCGTGAAATAAAATTCAAGATTTGTGCTATTTTACTAGTGCTTTTTTACCGTAAATTTGTTGGGTTAAAAACAATAAGTTTTTAAATTCGCTATTTATGATGTTGAGACTGGTTATTTTTGTACTGTCAATCTGGTTTTTTCCTTTTCAATCATTAGGATCAACCTCACTTGCTACAGTACGGAATCGTGCTAATTCATCTACATTTCAAAGAAGATTTGATCCTGCTGATCAGCTTGTCGAAAACGGCGATTCCCATTTGTCGGATAAAAGAAATTCACTTTTTCAACAGATGTATTTTTGGGATATCGATTTAGATCTTGATAAAGATTTCAAATTGGACACATTATTCGCAATTTACGATCTAACGGTTCATTTGTTATATCCTAATCAAACAGCATATGTGGATTCCTATACATCCTATGCTGATCTACCGGTTCAATCTCGTAAATTTCTCCTTTTCGAGCAGATAAAGATACCTCTTTAATCTCCCTTCCATTCACTTACTTTGTAAGTGGTAGAGTCAGGTATATCCTGTCTGCTACTCACATGAAACAATTCTATATTATCTAAGATTAAACACTATTATGCACGAGCTTAGTATTGTAAAAGATATCTTCGATACTCTGGAGGGCCATTATGGTGCCAAGGTTGAAGATATCCAAAAGATTCAAGTAACTGCGGGTCTGCTTTCAAATGTGCAGCCTGTCTTAATTCAAAATGCCTTTGATGCTTTTATTTTAGATAATAATGGCTATATGGATATGGAACTTGAGGTTGTCGTCAACGAGATCATGGCTTACTGTGAACATTGTCAAAAAAATTTTCCGGTGCTTTATCATCGTTTTGTATGCACCTGTGGTCAACCTTCGTCCACAATCGTTCAGGGAAATGAATTATATATATCAAAAGTAATTTTTAAACAAGAAAAATAAGAAATTATGTCAACTAACACATCTAGTCCAAAAAGTGCTGGAAACCGCGTCGGTTCTGTACAGTGTGATAACACCACATTACATTTATTAAAAGCCAATGATTATGTTGCAAATGCTATCCGTGAACGTTTAAAAGACGTTTGTGTGATCAATGTTTGTTCGTCTCCTGGTTCAGGTAAAACAACTTTAATGCAAGAAACAGGTAAGCTACTTGCAAATGATCTTAATATTTCTGTATTAGTGGGTGATCCTGAAACGGAGCGCGATGCGATCAGAATGCGTGAAGTTGGCATCAACGCGTTGCAGATTGTAACTGGTGGTATGTGTCATATCGAAGCGCAGATGATTTTGCAAGCACTTGATCATATTGATATTACAGGTACAGATCTTTTATTTATTGAGAATGTGGGGAATTTACTATGTCCTTCTGCTTTTGATTTAGGTGAAGATTATCGTGTTACATTATTAGCAACCACTGAGGGTGATGATAAACCTAAAAAGTATCCGCGTATGTTCTTAACGAGTGAGCTGATGCTAGTTTCAAAATCTGATTTATTGCCGTATGTGCCATTTTCAGTAGATGCTGTAACTAAAGATGCCCGTGAAGTAAATCCGAATATTGAAGTGATTACTATCAGTACATTGAAGAATGAGGGTATTGATGAGTGGTGCACCTGGTTGAAAGAAAAGGTTAAGCAAAAAAAGAATCAAGACTTCAAGCTGAAGTAAAATAGGAGCTATGCAAGCAGAGTTGGTATATATTGATGCTGTGCTGCCGCAGGGAGCGTTTGCTCAGGATACTGTATCGCTACTTCAGCTGGAATGGTTTGAAGTGAATAAAAAAAGATTGACAAGAGCTACTACTACTGGGCAAACTTTATTGATGGAGCTGGAAAAAGGTCGTGAATGGTGCTCTGGAGATGGTCTGTTCCATGAAGGAAAATTGATTGCTACTATTGCAATTAAACCGACATTGACCATTTGTTTTAATCCCGTTAATACAGTACAGGCGGCTGACTTTTCTTATTATTTGGGGAATAGGCATTTACCATTGTTTATGGAGACCGATCGCGCGATGTATCGTGTTCCTTATGATGGTCGTTTATATGAGCAGCTGCTTGCAAAATTTCAATCTCAGGTACAGTTGGAAGATGGGATATTACTGTCAGAAAATCTAGTAAAGCGGTTGATAAAAAAATTAAGAAATGAAAATGAGTTATAAATTATTTTGCTTAGTAGCTTTTTTATCTATAGCCACTTTTAGTGGGTGTAGTCATGTTACTAAGAATGATCTATCGAAACCGATTAGCGCAACCGATAGCCGTGGAAAAGTGATCAAGTTGAACGATGTTGCCAAACGGGTTGTCGTTTTATTTCCTTCGTTGCTTGATGAGGTGTATATGCTTCAAGCCGGTGATCAGGTTGTTGGTATTCCACAACAGGTATATCAAATGGAAGATACTTATGCTTTTTATCGAAACTTGATTCGAGGATTGCCTCCAAAACATTGCCAACCCCAACTTATGGTGGGCAGTCCAGTAATGTCGAGAGTATTATTGCGTTACAACCTGATTTGGTGATTACCTTCAATACCGATCAAGATAATATAGAACAATTAGAAGGTCTTGATATCCCTGTTTTTACCTGTTCCTCGGCAGATGACAAAAGTATAATGGCGGAATTGCTGGGGATGGGAACGCTTGTTGGAAAACAAGAAAGAGCACAGGAAATTGTTGATTATGTTGATGGGGAGCTCGATCGTATGCAAGTTCCATCGATTGAAAATGCGAAGTCTGTTTATTATGCTTGGTCAAAAGGCCGTGTCATGTCTACTTCTGGAAAAGGAAGTCTTATTGATATGGCGATTCGTCTTTCTGGAGCTGAAAATGCATGTCCTCTACCTATGGAAGCTCCAAATATCAGTGCAGAAACGATGTATAAGTGGAATCCCGATTTAATAATCTTGTGGAACTCTAAATTGTCGGATGTTTATGATCTGAAAGAGTTAGCAGATCTTCCTGCTGTGAAAAATAAACAGGTTTTTGTCATGTCACCATCGTTTCCTTTCGATCCACATACTGTTAAGTTTTTATTGTTTGCTAAACAAGTTCGTCATTGGAGCTTTCCAAGCTATTCGGAAGAGCAATTGAAAAAAGAAATGCAGGGAGCTTTTGAAGTCATGTACGGTAAAAAGGGTTTACTATAATCATGAAAAATATAAAAATCATCGTCCTGTTGATCTTATTTCCACTGTCGCTTTTTGTGTTGTCGCTTACTATTGGTTCTACACAACATGTCGGTCTGGTCGAATTGTTTCAGCGGATGTGTTTGCAATTAGGTTTGATACAAGATCAACATCTGCTTTCGGATGCAAGTTTAAATACCATTATATGGCAGGTGAGATTGCCACGGGTGTTATTGACTTTTATGGTCGGTGCAGCTTTGGCTTCGTCAGGAGGAGTTCTACAAGCTATTTTCCGTAATCCAATTGTAGATCCGTTTACATTAGGTATCTCTTCGGGATCTGCTTTTGGAGCAGCACTCGCAATGTTGTTTCCGATTATGTCTGTTAATCTCTCTGCTTTTATTTTTGGAGTTTGTGCAGTGGGGCTGACTTATTTGGTTTCTTACTCTGGAGCAAGGACTTCTATTGTAGGGATGGTATTGGCTGGGATGGTGATTTCTGGGGTTTTTACTGCTCTTTTAACTTTATTGCAGTATTTAAGTGATCCTTATAAACTTCAAGCTATTGTTCAATGGACAATGGGCAACTTACATACTGCTTCTTGGTCTAAGGTATATAGCGCTATGGGACCAATTTCAGTTGGTTTATTTGTGATTGTGCTCTATCGTTGGAAGCTGAATCTATTGTCTCTCGGTGATCAGGAAGCTTTAGCCATCGGTGTCAATCCCAGAATCATTAAATTGATTCTAATTGGAGTTGCGACGATGATTACAGCATCTGCAGTAGCTGCGGTAGGGGTGATCAGTCTGTTTGGATTGATTATTCCACATATTAGCCGAATGATATTTGGACCTAATAATAATATTTCGGTGTGGGCTAATATCAGCATCGGCGGTAGTTTCCTACTTTTAATCGATGATTTTTCTCGTGCTGTCATGCCTTTCGAAATTCCGATCGGTGTGTTTACTATGATTGTGGGAGCGCCCTTATTTATTTACTTGATGCGTCGAAACGCGATGAATTGGAACTCATGATAGCTA
The DNA here is from genome assembly GCF_001006065.1 of Sphingobacterium sp. IITKGP-BTPF85. Lineage (NCBI taxonomy): Bacteria > Pseudomonadati > Bacteroidota > Sphingobacteriia > Sphingobacteriales > Sphingobacteriaceae > Sphingobacterium > Sphingobacterium sp. IITKGP-BTPF85. The sequence goes on along the minus strand of NZ_ASZT02000023.1, from coordinate 11,492 downwards.
CTATTTCAACAAAGCAATTATCTTTCTCTTATGGAAATGATATCGTATTGCGTGATGTGAACGTCTCTTTCCAAAGGGAAAATTGTCGATCATCCTAGGACGCAATGGCAGTGGGAAATCAACGTTGTTTAATGTGATCGCAGGCTTAGAAAAACGCTACGATGGTCAAGTGACTATCGGCGATGTAGAACGTAGAAAGATTAAGATCGGTAGTAGTAGTCAGTTGCGCTTGGGTTTTCTCAATCAATTTCATCAGATGACTTTTCCCTATAAAGTGTTTGATGTGGTTTTGACTGGAAGGGCTTCTTTTTCACGATTCTCACCAAGTAAAGAAGATCATGAAGCTGTACATGCGATTTTAAAAAAGTTTGATCTTGAACATCTTCGTGATAAGCCTTATACCGAATTGTCTGGAGGAGAAAGGCAGTTGATCTTATTATGCCGTGTACTGGTGCAGCAACCTGATGTCCTCATGTTGGATGAACCTACTAATCACTTGGATCTAAACTATCAAATGGCTGTTTTGCGAACAGCGAAAGAGCTGGTTAAGGAGGGGACGACAGTTTTATGTGTTATGCACGATCCTAATCTGGCTTATATGTTTGGTGACCAATTTTACCTAATGCGTGATCAAAGTGTTCTTGATATTAATGGTCTGGAGCGCGAAGAAGTGAAAAATTTGTTGGAAGAAACTTATGAATTGTCTTTGTTGAGTATAGAGAAGCAAGGAAAATGGATGTTTATTCCGATGATTAATGAAAATCAATAATGAAAAATATTTCGATATATCATGTTGGATCAGAAGATGTGGTAGAAGTTCTGCCTTATGTTCTGGATTTCAGAAGAAAACTATTTCCGATGTTGGATCCGAATCAGGTGCCTAAAGATTTAAAGGCGTTTGAACAGGTTTATTTACAGAACCGCGCTGGTACTTTTCTACAGGCAAGAACCGCGGATGGCATATTAATCGGGGTGATCGGTATGCTTAATTATGATTACCGGTTCCCTCACTTGGACATTGATGCAAAGAAGACCGTTGAAGTAGCCCGCTTATTTGTGGATCCCAAATATCGTAGGACTGGACTGGGGACAGAGCTGTTTCAAAGTTTACTCGTGGTGGCGCAGGAAAAACAGATTGAAAGACTTTATTTACATACCCATCCATTTTTGGAGGGTGCATATGAATTTTGGTTGCAGCAGGGGTTTCAATTGATAGAATACCGTGATGAATCTGGATTTCTCACTATACACATGGAACTGATGGTTAATGAATCGGAAAGTGCTGTGATATTGGAGAACATTTTGGAGCAGGAAAAACACTCCACAATTTGAGCTTGCAAGCTCTGTAAAATAAAGACTATGCATTTATGCATAACAGATAATTGAACAAACAATAGATAATTGTATTCCAATGAAATATAATATAAAGACCTTGGCTTTTGCAATAGCCTTAGGTACTGTTTTCCCAGTGGCTGTACATGCGCAGAATAGTACAGCAATTTTTGGAAAAACTTATGATGAGGTTGGAGATATCGTCTCTGGCGTAACATTGACAATAAACAGTTCAAAGCAGGTGACAACTTCCAACGAGTCAGGGGAATTTACTTTTTCTGAAGCGATTAATTTTCCAATTGTCATCCATGCTTCTGCAATTGGTTATATCGATCAAAAAATAACACTTTCGGCGAGTAACTGGAATGTAAAAAAAGGATTATCTCTTGTCTTGATTAAAGATAATAAAACTTTGGATGAGGTGTTGATCACAGGGAGACGTAACAAATCTTATCTCACCAATGATCTGGAATTGGGGGGTAAGTTTTCTGGGAAATTAAAGAATCTACCGCAATCTGTTTCTGTTTTAAGCCGGGAGTTTATCGAAGATAAGCAAGCTTTTACGACAGGTGCATTGTTTCAAGATCTGGCAGGGGTGACGGAAGCTTCTTCTTATGATGATGTGGTTATCCGTGGTTTTAAAAGTGGATATGAAACGGGTGTGCGTTTGGTCAATGGTTTACGTTCGGGTTATGGTTATGGTAATAGTTACTACAATACACCATTGACATTGAACTTGGAAAGTCTTGAAGTCTTGAAAGGTCCAGGAGCTTCTTTGTTTGGTGATGTGGTGCCAGGTGGTACGGTTAATATGACCACAAAGAAACCGTTGGACAGTTTTAAGGGGAATATCGGTTTTGCATCTGGAAGTTTTCAGACGATGCGTACAACACTGGATCTGGGAGGGCCTTTGGATAGCGCTAAGCGTGTTTTGTACCGTTTCAATGCGGGTTATGAGGATACTAAAACTTTCCGTGATGTCAATCGTCAAAAAAGAATTCTTGTTGCACCATCTTTTACTTTTAAACCTGCAGCTGGTACGCAGGTGGACGTTGATGTGGTTTATAACCAATTTAATGGTTATCTCGATCGGGGGATGGGAATTAAAGCAAATGATTTTTATGCTTTACCTCGATCATTTACGTTAAGTCAACCTTCCGATTTTTATAATTCGAAGACATTTTCACTGAGCGGTAGGTTGTCCCAACAGCTTACGGAGAATTTAAGCTTTCACTTGAGCTATATGAAATCTGTGTATGAAGAAGATGTCAATGAACATCGGACGTTGAATACATTTGCTGATGCTCCTAAAAATACGATCATGAATATGCGTTTTTTTGATCGTCATGGTAAAGATTATACGGATAATGTCGTTGGTTATTTTAAATGGGACCATTATGGTGCTGTTGTAGATCATCACATTGTAGCAGGAGTTGATTTTGCGGAGTATAGAGGTGATCAGGAAAATCAGTTGCGGGAAGCTAGACAAAAGACGGTGAACGGACAGGTTGTACCTCTGACATTTGATTTGAACAATCCAACTTATACGACACATGATCTAACTTCTTACGTCTGGCGAGAGCATGTAGCTTATCCATTTTTAAGTCCTTATAAAACTACAGGAAAATACATACAAGATCAGATGTCGATTGCTGATAAACTTAAAGTTATCGTAGGATTACGTCACGAACATTATGCTTCCGAGACTATCGACGGGCAGAAGCGTTATCAAGCTACACAAAATGCCTGGCTACCTAGAGCTGGATTAACGTACGAATTGAATAAGCAGATCAACTATTTTGCGAGCTATTCTCAGGGTTTCGTCCCGGTAGGTGCAAGTTTTATTCAAAATTACCAAGATTATGGTGCAGATAAACCTTTTATTCCGGAACGCAGTTTTCAATTAGAAACAGGTTTTAAAACTGGTTTTTTTAAAGATCAGTTGCAGATGGATCTTTCCTTATTCCGTATAGAACGTCAAAATATGATGATCGCAACTGGTGTGATATTAGATTCAGGATTTTCTGAATATCGTCAATCTGGAAAAGCAATTTCTGAGGGTGTTGAATTGGATCTCCGTGGGCAGTTGACCAAAGAATTTCAGATTATGGCAAACTATACTTATAATCATACTGATGTGAAAGCATCATCGATCGCTTCTGAGGTTGGGCAATCATTACCGGGAGCTCCTAAAAATATGGCAAGTGCTTGGTTAAAATATGTGTTTTCACAACATGCTTTGAAAGGTCTTGGTTTTGGTGCAGGGGTTTATTACGTGGATAGCCGTCGTATGGATAATAGTATTGGTAAAGATAGTGATGGTCAAGCTATGTGGGGTTACTGGCCTTCTTATACTACTGTGAATGCTGCGGTATATTACCATATCGGTGCATTGAAGATGGCTGTTAATGTCAATAATGTGTTTGATAAGTACTACTTTTTGGGTGGCTTTGATTATACACGTGCATTTCCTGGAGCACCGCGCAACGTGATGGTTTCATTAGGTTATGCTTTTTAATGAAAAAAACAGCTAAATCTTAGTTTAAGATATAATATAGACTATTTTATTCAAGATTTGTGCTATTTAAAACTTGTTTTAGTTGGTACTTTTGTCTTGGAAATTTAGATGAAAATGAAAGTAATGTTTCGGAATATATTGACACTTTTTGTAATGCTGTTTGCTTTGGTTACGGCCAAAGGGAATACGTATTTACATCAGGAGGCTAGTGTTTCGAAACAGGTAAAGTTTTTATCAACAGACTATTCATCATTTGAGTTACCTGAAATCAGTTCCAATGTCCATCATTTGACGCTGTTTTCAGGTATGCTCGATGCATGGGAGTGTAACGATCCGCACGAACTCAATGAGCCGGATCAATTGCTTTATTTTACTATTATTCCTATTTGGCTATCGGCAATGGGGGTAACGTATGATAGGAAGCAGGATTTTAGTTTCCCAACTGAACACATAGGAGTAATCCTCAATCCGCGATACATACTATTCAAGTGTATCAAAATTCCAATTTAGTTTTAATATAATTTCTTTCTTTTGCCAAAAGTTATGCAGGCCAGTAAGGTTGTGCCATAAACTTTCGGGCATTATCTGCATGTTTTTTTGTTTCTTATAAACATCAAAAGAGTACGTTGTGGATCAAATAATAGTAATATAATTCTTACATATAAGTTAATATAAAATAGTAATTAGATGCATTTATTACCTAGAGAGACTGAGAAGCTGTTGCTTCATGTAGCTGGTGAACTCGCAAAAAAGCGTATGGCCAGAGGTGTCAAATTAAATTATCCAGAGTCTATTGCGTATATCAGCAGTGAGCTTATGGAGGGTGCACGAGATGGTCGGACTGTTGCAGAACTGATGCAATATGGGGCGACTTTGTTGACCCGTGAAGATGTGATGCAGGGTGTGCCTGAGATGATTCACGATATACAGATCGAGGCAACTTTTCCTGATGGTACCAAATTGGTAACGGTACATAATCCTATTCGTTAATTTAATAAGAACATTGAAAATATGATTCCTGGAGAATATTTCATTCAAGATGGCGATATCATCTGTAATGAAGGTAGAGAAGTAACAACATTGACAGTTGTCAATACGGGAGATAGACCGATTCAGGTGGGCTCTCATTATCATTTTTTTGAGGTCAATAAAATGATGGAATTTGATCGTGCCTTAGCCTTTGGGAAACGATTGAATATTATCGCGAGTACTGCTGTTCGTTTTGAACCTGGGGAATCCAAGATTGTAGAATTGGTTCCATATGCTGGAGCGAGAAGAGTATATGGTCACAACGACCTGGTGAATGGCGATACTGAAACAGAGGTAGGAAAAATGAACGCTTTGAAAAAAGCAGATGCAAATGGCTTTAAAAATAAAAAATCATGAGCTTAAAGGTTAGTAGATTAAATTACGCGGCGATATTTGGACCTACAGGGGGAGATAAAGTTCGCTTAGGAGATACAGAAATCATCATAGAAGTTGAAAAAGATTATGCTTACTATGGTGATGAGGCAAAGTTTGGAGGCGGTAAAACTATTCGTGATGGTATGTGTCAATCTTCGGTGCATACGCGTGATGAAGGTACATTGGATTTAGTGATCACAGATGCGATTATCATTGATCACTGGGGTATTGTAAAAGGTGATATCGGGATCAAAGACGGAAAAATTGTTGGTGTAGGTCGCGCGGGTAATCCGGATACGATGGATAATATCACACCAAATATGATTATTGGTGCTTCGACCGAAGTTCATGGTGGTGCTGGATTTATTGTTACTCCAGGAGGTATTGATACGCATATTCACTACATCAGTCCTACACAGACGGAAACTGCTTTATACAGTGGTATTACGACTATGATCGGTGGTGGTACTGGTCCTGCTGATGGTACGAATGCGACAACGGTAACACCAGGGAAATGGAATATCCGCAAAATGATGCAGGCTGTTGAAGCTTTACCTATGAATTTTGGTTTTTTCGGTAAAGGTAATGTGGGGACAGAACAACCGATCGTGGAGCAGATCGAGGCTGGTGTACTGGGGGTGAAAATTCATGAGGATTGGGGCGCTACTCCTGCGACTATCGACCGTGCACTTTCTGTGGCTGATCAATATGATGTACAAGTCGCAATTCATACGGATACGTTGAATGAAGCTGGATTTTTAGAAGATACTATGGCAGCGATCAATGGTCGCGTCATTCATACCTTCCATACTGAAGGTGCTGGTGGTGGTCATGCCCCAGATATCATTAAATCGGCGATGTACCCGAACGTATTGCCTGCGTCTACAAACCCGACTCGTCCGTTTACTAAAAATACGATTGATGAACATCTGGATATGTTGATGGTCTGTCACCATTTAAGTAAAGATATTCCTGAAGATGTTGCTTTTGCGGATTCCCGTATTCGTCCTGAAACGATTGCTGCGGAAGATATTCTACAAGATCGAGGTGTTTTCAGTATCATGAGTTCGGATTCTCAAGCAATGGGCCGTGTAGGTGAGGTTATTACCAGAACATGGCAAACTGCTGATAAGATGAAGAAACAGACTGGTGCGCTTCCTGAAGATGAAGGTACTGGAAATGATAACTTTAGAGCTAGACGTTATGTTGCTAAATATACGATCAATCCTGCGATAGCACACGGTATCTCTAAATACGTGGGTTCTATAGAACAGGGTAAAATAGCGGATATGGTGATCTGGCGTCCTGCTTTGTTTGGTGCTAAGCCTGAAATGATCATTAAGGGCGGAATGATTATCGCTTCGAAAATGGGAGATGCCAATGCATCTATTCCTACGCCTCAACCGATCATCTTGCGTACGATGTATGGTGGTTATGGTAAAGCATTGACAGAGACTTGTTTCAACTTTGTTTCTAAAATTTCGATTGAAAAGGGAATCAAAGAGGAGTACGGATTGAGTAAAACATTACTACCTGTGGAAAACTGCCGTAATATCTCCAAAAAAGATATGATTCACAATGATGCTACTCCAGAAATCATCGTTAATCCAGAAAACTATGAAGTGAGTGTCGATGGTGAGGTGATCAAATGTGAACCGATTGATAAGGTTGCTTTGGGACAATTGTATTTCTTGTTTTAATATGATCGCTAATTTTTATGGTGTGACACTAGGTCACACCATAAATTGTGAATAAATAATAATGAAAAATTTGAAACTATTTTTAGCAAGCTGTTTAGCAATAGCATGCTTTTCGATACAATCTGCCTACGCACAAAAAGGTGGTGTTATGCTTTATGGTTCATTTAATTACCATGAAACTGAAGCAGGTCATCAGCTAAGTGCGGCACCACTGGGGGTCGGTTATTTTTTTAATGATAATATGAATGTGGGGCTGAACTATGGTTTCAATACTTCGAAAAATAAGGCATTGGATTTTACTGATCATTTTCATGAGGTCGGGCCATTTTACAGCAATACTTGGCCTTTAGGTAAACATTTTAATTTAATTGGTCAGGTTGAGGCTCATTATATATGGGGAAATGAGCATGTTGTCAATGCTGCTAATGTGATGGCTGATGGTAGCTATAACGGTTACTTACTGAGAGCCTATCCTCTGGTTGGTATTAGCTTAGGTAAAGGTTGGGCACTTAAAGCAAAAGTTGCAGAGCTTTCTTATAAGAAAAAACACAGTAAAGATGCTTCTATCGCAAATGATCATGAAATTATCACTGGAATCAATGGTTCTACGGTTGGTCTAGGGATATCAAAAAATTTATTTATTAAGGGATAATAATGATTATTACAGAAATCACAAGGAATATCAAAAATGAGGTGGTCAGTAAGCGTTGTGATCTGCTCATTATTGAGTGGTACGAATCTACGAAACGTATTCAACGTTTGCGTACGGAGGAGGGCATGGATATCGCCTTTAAATTATTGGGGAATACTTCTCAATTGCATAATGGGGATATTCTATATGAGGATGCTGACAAAATTGTTGTAATTGCTATTCGTAGTTGTGATGTAATCTGTATAGAATCGTTGAATTTTTTGGAGATTGCTTTTATTAGTTGTGAAATAGGAAATAAGCATTTGCCTCTATTTATTGAGGGGAATGAATTGCTTATCCCTTTTGAACGAACGATGCAAAGTTGGCTGAATAAGCAGGGGATTCGCTACACGCTTGCTTCTCGTCAGTTATTAAGTCAGTTGAATGCTAATGTCGATGCAAATTATCATCGTGAGCTCAAATTTTCGACAAAGGGTATCCCTTTATTTATTAAAGCATAAAATATATGGAAAATAAATTTCTAGGCAAGCTTCTTCATTTGTCAGATCCGACGTTACCAATCGGTGGGTTTACCCATTCGAATGGATTAGAGACCTATGTGCAGAAGGAGATCGTACATAATAAAGCTACTGCAGAGTCGTATGTGAGACACAATTTGTGGTACAACTTGAAGTTTAATGATGCAGCTTTGATGCGTCTTGCTTATGACGCTACTCGAAATGATGATTTGGATTTGTTGCGGTCTTTGGATGAGGAGTGTACGGCATTGAAGAGTCCGAAGGAAATCGTGAAGCGAGTAAGAAATTGGGTGTACGCTTGTATAAGATTTTTTCGCGATATCAGGAGCAACCGATATTGATTTGTTGGGGTGAGTTGATTAAACAGAAGAAAGTGGATAGTCATTATTGTTTGGTGTATGGTATGTTGGCTGCTTTATTAGACATCCCGATTCGGGAAGCTTTGCATGGTTACTATTACAATGCTGCTATCACGATGGTGACTAATGCTGTAAAATTAGTTCCTCTCGGACAGTTGGATGGGCAGGATATCTTGTTTTATCTGCATGATGACCTGATGACTTTATGTGATGAGACTTTGGAGGTGGATCGTGATCTGATCGGTTTATGTAATGTTGGATTTGATATCCGGTGTATGCAACATGAGCGGTTGTACACACGGGTTTACATTTCTTAATTAAATACGAACAAATGGAAAATAGAAAATATGTTAAGATAGGTGTGGGTGGTCCGGTTGGATCTGGAAAAACTGCACTGTTGGAATGTTTATGTAAACGTTTGAAACATGAATTGAATCTAGCGGTTATTACCAATGATATTTATACGAAGGAGGATGCCGAATACATGGCTAAAAACAGTACGTTGTCTCCTGATCGTATTATTGGAGTAGAAACAGGTGGTTGCCCGCATACGGCTATCCGTGAGGATGCGAGCATGAATCTAGAGGCTGTGGAAGAACTTGCTGAACGCTTTCCAGATCTTGAATTGATCTTGATTGAGAGTGGCGGTGATAATTTGACTTCAACTTATAGTCCTGATCTTGCGGATATCACCATTTTTGTGATCGATGTGGGTGAGGGCGAAAAGATGCCCCGTAAAGGTGGACCGGCGATTACCCGATCAGATTTATTGTTGATCAATAAGATGGATTTGGCTCCTTATGTTGGTGCTAGTCTGGAGGTGATGGAGCATGATGCTCGGAAAATGCGAAAAGGGGCACCGTTTTTATTTTCGAATTTGAAGACAGGAACGGGATTGGATGAAATCATTGGATGGATCAAAAATATGCATTACTGCATGATGTAGCTGAACCTAATTTATTGCGTTAATATGATCTGTTCTTTAAATATCAACGTTGCCCATCGTGAAGGCAAGTCTTATCTCAAGGATGCTTATGTCACACAGCCTTTTCGTATCGTTCCAGTAGGACAATACAGGAGGGATAAAGGGGCATACTTGATGATTATGAGCTCATCACCGGGGTTATTGGATGGTGATGATCATCGTATCCAAATTACGATAGATCCTGGTGCTAAATTGCAATTGCAGACTCAAGCGTATCAGCGTCTTTTTCATATGAAAGGTAAATCGGTACAAAAAACGCAAGTTACGCTCGGCGAAGGTGCGGTGTTTTCTTTTGTTCCGCACCCTATTGTTCCTCAAAATTCTTCTCATTTTCTCAGCCATAATATTATCCACATGCAAAAAACTGTCACCTCATCTTGAGTGATATTGTGACTTGTGGACGGAAACTGTCGGGAGAGATTTTTGAGTATAATCATTTTCAGAATCTGACTCAATGTTATGTGGATGGCCGACTGATATTGAAAGATAATGTACTGTTGCAACCTGATAAATTGCCGATACAGGATATCGGGATATTGGAAGGTTTTACCCATCAGGGAACGTTTATTTATCTCAATTCTGCTGGGAAAGCTGTTGGGGGCTGGATTGAAAAATTCCATCAACAGTATGAACATGTCACGGATATCGAATTTGGAATCAGTGCGCTTCAGTATGATGGGTTTATGATCCGAATATTGGGTTATGGTGCCGAGCAGTTGTTTACTATTTTTCAGGAGATCCAGCAGGAACTGTGGGATGCTGAACTCCTTATTTAATCATTTTAATGAGACTATATTTTAGTCTTATCTTATCAATTTATCTCAAAATGAGGGATCAAGTTTTAGCTTATATAAAAGCTTTTTTTAGAGGTTTCGGACAGATCATGTTGCAAGGTAATGCTTGGACAGGCATATTATTTATTGGTGCTATTTTATATGACTCGACCTTAATGGGCTTTGCGGGTATATTGGCTAATGTTGTAGGGGTTGCAACAGCTAAAATACTGAAATATGATGAAGATCATATTGATAATGGATTATTTGGTTTTAATGCTTCTTTGTTTGGTGTAGCGCTTGTTTTTTACTTTGAAGCGAATATCTGGATCTGGATGACATTGATTCTTGGTTCCATGTTAACCACTCTTATGATGGGTTTTGCGCTCAAAAGAAATTTACCTGCTTTTACTTTTCCTTTCATAGCTGTTACCTGGATTTCACTGTATATCCTGAGTATCCCACAGCTTGCAATGCCTACTGTATCACAACATTTTGTTGATATCCAAGAAATGGATGATTTCTTGATCGAGGGACATGCTTTCGGGCAAGTGATCTTTCAAGGAAGCCTGATTGCGGGATTGATCTTTTTCCTTGGGGTATTTATGAGCAATCCGATGGCTGCACTTTATGCTTTCGCCGCTGTGATTATCAGCATTTACCTATCTCATTATGGTCATGAATCGGAAACTATGATCAGCAACGGAACGTTTAGCTTTAATGCTGTACTCTGTGGCATTGCTTTAAGCGGTACTCGTGTGCGGGATGGATTATATGTCCTTATTGCTGTCGTGATTGCTACTTATTGTGATCATGTGCTTGTGCACTATGGGTGGACGACATTGACTTTTCCGTTTGTAGTGGCTATGTGGGCAATGGAACCTGTTAAACGTCTGGATAAATGGATCGTGGGGCGGTTTGAAGAAACTTTTAAAAGCCGATTGTCCTAAAACAATAAAACTTAGCTGCTATACAAACTGATCAATGGTTGAGTGGCCATTGATCAGTTTGTACTGGTATATAATAGAACAGTGGTCATAAAAAACTATATAATCGATGAAAAATACTCTTTATAAAATATTATCCTTACTCTTTCTTGTTATCAGTCCATTTTTATTACTTCATGCTCAGATTAGTCCTCCTGGATTGGGAAAAGCAAAAACGGCCTCCTGGTCTGCCATTGGTCTTAAGAGGCAACTGGATAGTACTGGTACGAAAGAAGCTTTAACTTACCTCGGCCTAGGAACCAAA